>JBLHKG010000097.1:0-6836 GCA_047619835.1 Alphaproteobacteria bacterium | reverse complement strand
GCCGCCAACCAAACGATCGAGGAAATGCGCGCCTTCATTGGCGCAGATTCTCTGGCCTATGTCAGCATCGACGGGCTGTATCGCGCGATGGGACATGAAGCACGCAATTCCGCCCAGCCGCAATATTGCGACGCCTGTTTTACCGGAGAATACCCCGTTGCGCTGGCCGATCGGGATGGCGGCGAAGCGACACCGCAGCTGTCTTTCCTGTCGAGCTTCGGCTGACAACATCATGCCGGAAGTATCGGGAAAACTGAACGGCCGGGTCGCGCTCATTACCGGTGCCTCAAGGGGGATCGGCGCGGCTCTTGCAAAACGATACGCCGCAGAAGGCGCACAGGTGGTCCTGACGGCGCGAACCCAGGCCGGGCTGGAAGAAGTCGACGACGCAATCCGCACGGCCTCGGATGGCACGGTCCAGGCAACCCTGGTGCCGATAGACCTTAAAAATGGCGACGATATTGACCGCTTGGCAGCAGCCATTGCGGAGCGATTCGGTCGACTCGATATTCTGGTCGCCAATGCCGCGATATTGGGCGACATGAGTCCGGTTTCCCATATAGAGCCTGCGGACTGGGACGAAGTCGTCGCCGTCAATCTAACGGCCAACTGGCGGCTGGTCCGCGCGCTAGAGGCGCTACTGCTCGAATCCGATGCCGGCCGCGCTATCTTCCTGACATCGGGGGTTGCCGGTGGACGCGCCTATTGGGGCAGCTATGCCATAACCAAGACCGCCATCGAGGCGCTGGCCCGCACCTGGGCGGAGGAGATGGACAAGACTTCCCTCCGCATCAACACGGTCAATCCGGGCGGAGTCCGCACCGTGATGCGCGCCAAGGCTTATCCGGGCGAAGATCCGGCGAAACTATCGTCTCCAGACAACATCACGGATATCTTTGTTGAACTGGCGACGACCACCTGTATGCGACACGGTGAAATCCTCAACGCGCAGTAAATTCAGCGCGAGCGATCTTCACCGACATAGGGATTTTTACCTTGGCGCAATATCAGCCGAACCGAGATTTTACTTAACCCGAAGGTCTTCCTCAGACCATTTACCAAATAGCGACGGTAGGATTCGGGCAGATCGACAGGCCGGCTTGCGAACACGACAAAGGTCGGCGGACGCGCCTTGATCTGGGTTATATAGCGCAATCTCAAGCGCCGGCCCGCCGACAAAGGCGGTGGATGGCGTTCGAGCGTGCCTTCAAGCCATCGGTTGAGGGGGCCGGTCGAAAGCCTGGTATTCCAGAGATCGTAGACCTCGAAGACCGCCGGCATCAATTTTTCGATCCCGCGACCTGTCAGGGCCGAAAACGTCACAACCGGAATATCCGGTATTTGCGGCAATGAGCGTTGAAGACGGTCACGCAGCCGGCTCATCGCTTCAACCGTGTCGGTGACGAGATCCCATTTGTTCACCGCGATGACCAATGCCCGCCCTTCTTCGATAACATGATCGGCGATGGTCAAATCCTGACGCTCGGCCATAACCGTCCCGTCAAGCACCAGAACCGCGACATTCGCAAATCGCACGGCCCGCAAGGTGTCCGCGACGGACATCAGCTCCAGCTTCTCGGTTACCCGGGCGCGGCGGCGCATCCCGGCAGTATCCACCAGCTTGACGGGGCGGTCCCGCCACGCCCATTGCACCGAAATCGAATCCCGCGTCACGCCCGGCTCGGGGCCAGTCAGCACGCGTTCCTCGCCAACGAGCCTGTTCAGGAGCGTTGATTTACCGACGTTCGGCCGCCCGACGATGGCCAGCTGAAGCGGACCGGACGGTCTCGGATGCTCGCTGTCTTCTCCAGATTCATCAAACTCTTCGAACTCATCAATCGGTTCATCTTCGAGCGGGACAATCGGAATCAGCGCCTCATGCAGGTCGGCCAGTCCCTGCCCATGTTCAGCAGAGATCGAAACCGGATCACCCAGGCCCAGCTCGTAGGCTTCATAAAGCCCGGACTTCCCTGCTCCACCTTCGCACTTGTTGGCGACCAAAATCACGGGCACTTTGGCGCGGCGCAGCTTTTCGGCAAAATGCCGGTCGAGCGGCGTAACTCCGGCGCGGGCATCGATCAGCAACAAAACGCCGTCGGCCTGTTCAAGCGCCAGATCTGTCTGGTGCTGCATACCGGCTTCGATTGAATCTTTGGTGGCTTCCTCAAGCCCTGCAGTATCGATGACTTCGAAATTCAGGTTACCCAGCTTGGCATCGCCAAAGCGCCGGTCCCTCGTAACGCCAGGAGTCGGGTCCACCAGAGCCACCCGCACACCGCAGAGACGGTTGAAGAGAGTGGACTTACCGACATTGGGCCGTCCCACAATTGCGATCAGGGCTGTCATCTCAGCGAAACGCGACCAGCTTCGCTTTATTTGTCAGAAAATAGACCGTGTCATTGGCCACGACGCCCGCGATATAAAGCGGGTCGCCGATATCGAGTCTGCCCAGCAGGCGACCGGAATAGGGAGAAATTGACCAGATTTCGCCGTGGCTGCCGCCAACCAACAGCCGGTCTCCCGCCAGCACCGGCCCTGACCAGAAGATTGCGTCTTCCTTGTCTTCCTCGTCCTCGAACCGCTGAAGCTGCGCAACCCAGCGAATGCTGCCGGTTCGCCGCGCAAGGCATACAATTTCATTGGCATTTGTAAGCAAATAGACGAAATCCCCGGCAACCCACGGTCCGCTAGATGACCCGATGCGTTGCTCCCATTGCCGATTACCCGTAGTGAGACCGATCGCCATTGTCCGCCCGCTATTGGACGTTACGATCACCTGACCGCGATTGATGACGGGTCGGCCACGTACATGCGCCAGCGTCGATATAGGATCCGACCGGCGAAGCGCGGTCAGTGATTCCGACCAGATCACACGCCCATTCTCGATCCGGAGAGCAATAACCTCACCTGAAGAGTAGGCCGCAACAACCGTCGACTCTGCCGCCGCCGCCGAGGCGCCGCCTAACAGGCCCGCGACTTCAGAAATCCCTGTATGGCTCCAGAGCACACTTCCATCCTTGGTATCGAGCGCGCTCAACTCATTGGTGATCGTCGTCGCAAAGACACGCCCCTTGAATATGGTCGGCGATGACCGAACTGGAGCGCTGAGCTTCCGACGCCAGATTACCGCGCCCGTTGCGGAGTCCAATGCTATCACCTGAGCAAATCCAGTCGCCACGTACAAACGTCCATCGGCATAGGCGATGCCGCCACCGAGCAGCCCTTCATCGTCGTCCTTGGGAGCCAGTTCAACCCGCCATATACGCTTTCCCGTGGCCGCATCCGTTGTCTGGACAGTGGCGTTGACGTCTACCGTGTAAACGCGCCCACCGACGACAATGGGCGGCGCGATCGGTTGACCATCCCGCCCCTCGCCTTCTCCTACGTCTTCGGACCATATTTTTACCAGCGGACCGCTGGCAGACAGATGATGCATTGCATGATCCGGCAGCCCGCCCGCCTGGGGCCAGTTGGCGTTTACAAAAGGTTTGGGCAGACGAACGGCGAGATCCGCCAATTTCGGATCGGGTTGGAGGACAGACTGCAAGGCCAGTACCGAGATCCGCTCGCCGGGCAGGCCCTTCTTTTCCTTGGCGCCGAAGAACCCCGTACAGCCAAAAAGCAGGACGGCCAGTGACGCGATTGACGCCAGTCGTATCAGCCAGGAAACCATGTTGGTCCGCTCCAGCCTCAACTGTCGATCACGGAAAGAATTTGTGCCGCCCGGGAACGCATATTTGCCGGGGCGGTCAAATCATCTGCGATCTTCTTGAAATGCACTTTCGCGCCCGCTTCATCGCCACTCCTCAGTGCCAGCAGGCCCGCCAGTTCCCACGCCGAATGTCGCCACGGCCCTGCGCCGGCAACGACCGGTTCAAGACGATCCAGCAACGCCTTGGGCGCAACGTTCGCAACACCCATATCATGGCTAACCGAGAACAGCAGGGCGGCGTCCCGCATCGTGTCATCCAGCGAGGTATCGGCTGCAATCTCCTGATAGGCCCTGGCAGCCCCAGCTATATCGCCAGCTTTCGATTTCAGAGCCGATTGATGAAACCGCGACAAAGCGCCGTAGCTTTTACCGCCCTTATCGGCCAGTGAAGAAAACAGCGCGGCAGCCTCTGAATTCTTACCATCCGCTAATAAGAGCAGCGCGGCGGCATATTGGGCGCTCGCGGTCTCGCGCTGGGTTCTGTCGTACTGGGTCCAGCCCTGCCAACCGGCAAACACGACGACAATCGCCACTATGAGGCCAATAGCGTAGCGTCCATATCGCGCCCAGAGCTTTTCATAGCGCTCGTGACGGAGTTCCTCATCAATTTCTCGAAAAATATCGCCCACTGAACGGCCCCGAATAACTAATAAAATGGCGGATTGAAGCCGCGTACAATAGCCATGTGCCCCGGCATACGCAAAGACAAAGGCGCATGCCGGAAAATTGCTTGGGTCTTGGCATTCTTAGCGGGTTTACGCAGGTCCACCGTCATGAATATAATCGCGGTCACCAGACTGAAACAATTGGCGGAATGGTTGCGCGACATATGATCAAGGTGGTCAAGATATCCGATCATCGGCGCAAGAAAGCGCCCCCGGTCTATTTCAGCCGAATCGAACTCAATCAGCTCCTTTCACTCTATAGCCGCCGCGTCATCAGCGGTGAATGGAAGGATTACGCAATCGATCATGGAAGGGGCATGTCGGCTTTTTCGATCTATCGTGATTCAAAAGCCCATTCCGCCTTCACGATTTACAAATACGAATCGGGCAGCCATCGAAGCGGCGATTATGTCCTTGGCACGGGCGGCAATGTCGTAAAGCGCGGGCGTACCCTGCTGGAAGTGCTGGCGCCGATCGAACGCGAACTCAGGCTGGTATCGAGATAGACCACCGACCACCCCGTACATCACGCGAACACGTGAGCGCAAATTATGCCGGGCATGTCTCCGCACTGGCGGCAGTTGGCTATTTTTCGACGAAGCGCCTCGCACAGGGAAGTCCCGAATTACTGGACATGTAGCGTCCGTCTATTCGGGGAGCATGTCGTGTGACACGCCATTATGGTGAAAATTGATCACCTGGCGTTTCTTGCCAGCTGTCGGCGGATGACGCGCCAGTTCCTCCACCAACTCAAGCACACGCAGCGTCACCAGCGACAATTCCAGATCGGCAGTCTCCGATAGCGGTACATAGGTGAGATCCAGCAATTCACCGCTGCCGGCAAGATCGCCCGAAACATGGCGATGATCGATCATGAAAAACCGCGCATTGAAGCGGATCGTCCGCCAGTGCGGGGTTACCGCCCGTGCAACATAGTTAATATGCTCAAAGCTCGGCGCCAGGCCTTTGTCAAAGAACGGCTTCCAGTTCGCGGGAACGGGCTTGCCTGGCTCAGTATCCGGCACGCCAATCGTCAGCCCGGCCTCCTCGAACGTTTCACGGATTGCAGCCGCCATCAATGCCCGGGCGCGGGCCGGCGTCGCTGTCCGCGCCAGCAGTTCCGCCACATCGCCCGCGATCGGCGTCCCGGCGCGGACCCGGCTGTCAGTCGGATCGACCCGGCCACCCGGAAACACATAGCGCTGGGGTAAAAATTTATGCGAACGATGGCGCTGCCCCATCAATACTTCGACCTGCTTGCCCTTGAGCCGATAGATGATCAGCGTCGCGGCATCGCGCGGGCGCGGCGCTTTGGTCCCCTTTTCCCGACTTGCCTGTTCCGGAAGGGTGGACTTCTTTCTCTTTAATGTCGCCATGGAGTTAAATTGCCCGCTGCGGCGCCCGGTGTAAACCCGGTGTGAACCCGGTGTGAACCCGGTGTAAACCCGGCCTAATCAGTCCAGCCTAATCAGCAACGAGCGACCAGTCCGAAACATTTCTGAGCGCAGCCCGGCGAAGCGCATCGAGATTACCGGAACCGGTGCAGAAACAGCTGATCCGCAATTCCTCGATGAATGCGCTCATCGTGTCGAACACTGCTTCGGCGGTTTCGGTAGCGGAGCCCAGCACGGGCGCAGCTGTTCCGCACAAGGCGGCGCCAAGGCGTATTGCCTTCGCGGCATCAACGCCGGACCGCAAACCGCCACTGGCAAAAACAGGGAGACCGGGCACCGCCTTCCGGATATCGATCAGGGCGGCAGCGGTTGGAATCCCCCACCCGGCAAAACTATGCGCCACTCGTTGGCGTATCGGGTCGGTCTGGCGATGCGCCTCGACCTCGCTCCAGCTTGTGCCGCCGGCGCCGGCTACATCAATTGCCGCGACACCGGCATCGGCAAGCACCCTGGCAATAGACCCGGAAATGCCGTTCCCGACCTCCTTTACCACGACAGGTACCGCGACACCGGCAACCACCTCTTCGATCTTGCCCAACAATCCGCGCCAGTCCCGGTCGCCCTCCGGCTGAATCGCTTCCTGGAGCGCGTTGAGATGCAGGAACAGGGCATCGGCCTCAATCATGTCGACCGCGCGGCGGGCTTCATCCACGCCATAACCATAGTTCAGCTGGACCGCGCCGATATTGGCAAACAGCAGGATATCAGGCGCCACGGACCGCACCCGATAGGTATCCTCGAGATCGCGTCGTTCAAGACCGGCGCGCTGCGATCCGAGCCCCATCGCAATACCGAGGGCCTGCGCCGCGCCCGCCAGTTTGAGATTAATGTCACGCGCCGGCGCGGCGCCGCCGGTCATGCTCGAAATCAGGAACGGCGCTCTCAACTTCTTGCCGAGAATTTCGGTTGAAATATCTATGTCGTCGAGCGGCAGCTCTGGCAGGGCACAATGCTCGAAGGCGAACCGCTCGAAGCCCGTCGTGACGCCCTTCGCCGCGACATCCG
>JBLHKG010000096.1:0-6891 GCA_047619835.1 Alphaproteobacteria bacterium | reverse complement strand
CCGCAGCATATAGGCATGAAGCTGAAGATAGAGCCCGTTCATCAGCCGCAGCGGCCGAAACTCTTCCTCCGATAACTCACCCGACAGCCGCCGCGCGACCTGGCCGCGGAACTGATCGACCCGTTCCTGGACCAGTGTGTGATCGAATTCATCGTAACGATACATGTCTTAAAGACCCCGAAAATGGTGGGGAAGCTGGTGGGTTTGAGGACCGAACTGGATTGTCGGCCCGGCGGCGCGTATGCGTTCACGCTGGGATTGTGGTACCGGTCCGAGGGGGCTGTCCTCCGCCGTCATGGCATAGGGTCCGACGATTTTCTGGTTTTTCAGAGCCAGCGCTGCGGATTCCAGCAGTATGATTTTTTTTGTTTCGCTGGTTGCAAGACACGCATCGGCGATTGTTTCGCTCCAGCTGTCGTTTTCCGTCAGGTAGACCACGGCGCCGTCGATCAGGCGATTGGCTGTGACAATTTCGCTTTCCATGGAGTCTCTCCTCAAGATACCAGCGCCAGATCGGCAGCGGCCGCGCTGACGGCTTCGGCGGCGACGGCAACAACCTCGCCGATAATCAGCAAGGCCGGTGCCCGCACTGCGTTGCCTTCGACCAGCGCCGCGAGTTCATCCAGTCGCCCGGTGGTGATGCGTTCCGATTCCAGCGTACCGTTTTCGATGATCGCGACAGGCGTTGCCGGACCGGCGCCTGCGGCGATCAAATTTTTGCCAAGAGCACCCGCCGTGCCGACGCCCATATAGACTGCGAGAGTTGCCTTGGTGGCGGCGATGGCCGTCCAATCGAGATCGGGCAAATTGCCGCCTGCGGTGCCGGTCAGCAACGTCACGGCCTGCGCTGTGCCGCGATGGGTGAGCGGAATGCCCCCGGCAGAGGCGCAGCCAAGCGCTGCGGTGATGCCCGGCACGATGTCGACCCGGAAGCCCCGCGCCTTAAGATAAGCCTGTTCCTCGCCGCCCCGCCCAAAGATGAAGGGGTCGCCGCCCTTGAGCCGGACAACGCGTTTGCCCTGGCCGGCATGATGCGCCAGCAGCGCATTGATTTCATCCTGGCTATGGCCGTGGCGTCCGGGCGTTTTGCCGACATTGATCAAGTCGGCATCCCGGCGGGCATAATCCAGAATGGCGGGGCCGACCAGCCGGTCATGGATAATTACATCGGCGTCCTGAAGCCGCTGCAGCGCTTTCAAGGTCAGCAGGTCAGGGTCCCCCGGCCCGGCGCCGACAATTGCGACTTGCCCGTCATTGGCTGGTCGCCCGAATTCCTCGATCGCGATGCCGGCGCTGCCGCTGCGCCATCCGAGAAAATAGCGCTCCCAGAACCGCAATCTTTTTGCCGGATCGGTGATGTGTTGACGGACACGTACGCGAAGTGCTCGCGCGGTTTCAGCCAGTCGCCCGAGATTGGCCGGCAGCATTGCTTCGATCGCCGCCCGGATATTGCGGGCCAGTACGGGCGCCGCGCCGCCGGACGAGATGGCGACAATCAGGGGATTGCGATCAACGATCGCGGGCATGACCACATCGGACAGGGCCGCATCATCGACGACATTGACCGGTACACCGATGTTCCGTGCAGCGGCTGAGACAGCCGCGTTGACCGCGCGGTCGCCAGTTGCGGCGACGACCAGAACCCGCCCGATTACGTCATCGGTCTCGAACGGCCGGAAAACAAATCGGATGTCGTCTGCTTCGCCAAATGCGAGGAGCTTGTCGGCGATGTAAGGCGCGATGACCGTGACGCGGCCGCCGGCGCGCCGCAGCAGGCGGATCTTGCGGAACGCAATGGTCCCGCCGCCGACGACAAGGCAGTCGCGACCGTTGATGTCACGGAACAAAGGAAGGTAACGCATTAGTGTCTCCGGGCCGATCTTCTTTGGTAAACAAAAACAACTGGACGCTGCTGATGTAGCGATGGCTCAGCTCCGGGACAATCGATGAATAGCCATATTTAGAAATTATTTTTTGTTTAATTTCGAAATATAGGGATTAATTCGAAAAAATAACTGTTATATCAATGAAATCAGGAAAATAATTCAAAAAGGCGGAAACGGATCTTCCATGGACAAGATTGATCTCCAGATTCTCGATTGCCTGCAGAACGACGCTACTGTCTCGGTTAGCGAGATTGCCAAGCAGGTTGGGCTATCGACCTCGCCCTGCTGGAACCGCATCCAGCGCCTCGAAGCGTCGGGCGTGATCACCGGCCGGGTCGCGCTGCTCAACGCCAAGGCGCTCAATGTCGGGGTGACGGCGTTTGTGTCGATCCGCACCAACCAGCACAGCGCAGGCTGGTTTGAAAAATTTTCCAGATCGGTGTCGTCGTTCCCCGAAGTGGTCGAGTTCTACCGAATGAGCGGCGATGTCGATTACCTGCTTCGGGTGGTTGTTCCTGACATCGCGTCTTACGACGAATTCTACAAACGGCTGATCGATCATGTCGATCTGACCGATGTCAGCTCGTCCTTCGCGATGGAGGAGATCAAGTACACCACGACGTTGCCGCTCGATTACGCCGTCAGCAAGGAATCTCGAACTGCGGGCAAGGAAGGTTGAGTTTAAGGGTATAGGCGCTCGACAGCTGCTTTGATTGGCCCTCATACTGTTTGGCCATGGCCCTAACGACCCGACCCGCCAAAGACGATTTTGCCGCGCTGCTCAGGCGGGTGCGCGCCTGCGATCATTGTGCAGCGCATTTGCCGCGGGGGCCGCGGCCGGTGGTGCGCGCGGCGCGCTCGGCCCGGCTGACGATTGTCGGTCAGGCACCGGGGACCAAAGTTCATGAATCCGGCATTCCGTGGAACGATGCGAGCGGTAACCGGCTGCGCGACTGGCTGGATCTGACCAGTGATGTTTTCTACGACGAAACGCTCATCTCTATCGTGCCGATGGGTTTCTGCTATCCTGGCGCCAATCCCAAAGGGGGCGACAATCCGCCGCGCCCGGAATGCGCGCCTCTCTGGCATCCACCGCTGATGGAGGCACTCGAAAATGCCGAGCTGACACTGCTCGTCGGGCAGTACGCCCAGCGCTGGTATCTCGGCAAGGACCGTTGCAAGACCATGACAGAAACCGTGCGCGCCTTCCGCGACTATTTGCCGGACTATTTGCCGACACCCCATCCCAGCTGGCGCACGATGCATTGGCAGAAAAAGAACCCATGGTTCGAGGTGGAAATTATCCCGGAACTTCGCAGGCGGGTTCACCTTCTACTGGATAAGGGGTGCGCCGCATGACGAGCATTGCGCGCATTGTACGGCTTTTTGAAGCGTTGCCGGGCCCGACCCGCGGCATCAGCTGGATGATCTTTGCGACGTTTTTTTATGCCGGCACCTACGCGACGGTCCGCTATCTGTCATCGGAATTTGATACGTTTCAGATCGTGTTCTTCCGGTCCGCGTTGGGGGTGATCTTCATGCTGCCCTGGTTGATCGGCGCCGGTATTTCGGTCTTGCGCACCGACCGAATTGGGCTCTACGCCGTGCGGACCGGGATAAACTATATCGGCATGGTGATGCTGATGTGGTCGCTGGCCCACCTGGAATTGCAGAACGTTACCGGGCTGATGTTCACGTCGCCGCTGTTTACCGTGCTGTTTGTCGCCACGATCCTCGGCGAAAAGGTCGGAATCCGCCGCTGGTCAGCGCTGCTCGTCGGATTTCTCGGCGCGCTGATCATCATCCGGCCCGGAATTATTGAGATTGGGCTGACATCAATGGCGGTGCTGACGACCAGCGCGCTGTATGCGCTGGTCAACACGACGACCAAATCGCTGTCGACGACGGAGGATTCCAACAAAATTGTTTTTTATGTCTTTCTGCTGATGATGCTGGTCGGGTTAGGTCCGACGATCTACACGTGGAAGCCGATTATACTGGATCATGTCCCCTGGATTATCGCACTTGGTATCTTTAGCTCGTTGGCGACCCAGGGAGTAACCCGCGCGCTCGCGGTTGCCGACGCCTCGATCGTCATGCCGTTTAATTTCCTGAAGCTGCCCTTTGCGACCTGTCTCGGGCTGGTCATCTTTACGGAAATCCCCGATTTCTGGACCGGCATTGGCGCCGCCGTCATTTTCGCCAGCACCTACTACATTGCCCGGCGTGAAGCTGCCTTGCGGGCCCAGGCAAAGCAGGCGGCAAAGCTGCAATCCAGGACGGAATAAATCACCACCCGAAAAAGTTATCGTACCAGAAGAACCGGGCAGGCGACCCGTTCCAGCAGCGTCTTGCGGCCCTTTCCTTCCAGCCTTGCGTCGTCACCCGACAGCACCAGAATATCCGCTTCGGTCTGTTGAACAATGCGGCACATCCCGGTCAGGGTGGCTCCCTTTGCCTCCTGCTCGGTAATGGCAACACCCTGTGCTGCCGCCTTGGCCGTGGCGCGGGTGTGAAGCGCCAGGGTCTCCTGCGCGTCGTCTCCGCTGATCAGGACCCGGATGCCCTGGCCGTTGATACGGGCCAGCCGCAGCGCGGCGCTCAGGGCGCGCTCCGATCCGGGTGAGCCGTCATAGGGCACCAGCGGGCTGCCGCGGAACGTGCTTCCCGACCGCAGCAGCAGAACGGAACCGGGCGCCTGTTCGGCGGCGGCAAGCGCTACCCGGCCCGGTCTGAAGTGCACACCAAAGCCGATATCGAGACCAGCGGCGCCGACAATCAGCAGATCGGCATTGCTTGAGGCTGCTATAATTTCGGTCTCTATCCTGCCGCGGGCGACGCGGAAGCCGGTGCGGAGGCGCGTTTTGCTCGCCTCGCCCTCCACCAGCCTTCGAGCACGCGAAACCTCTCGCGCGAGCTGTTCTTCAAGCGCACCGCCATCGAACGGCCGCGCCTCGCCGGTTGCAAGCGAGACCTCGTTGCCAAACGGAAGCGCCGCGAGTTTGACGAGGTCGATGTCTTCAATGAACAGACCCTCAAGCTCGGCGTCGAGACGCTGGGCGAGCAGGGCGGCGGCCTCGAAGGCGGCGCGGCTATGGGCTGAACTGTCGAGGGCGACGACGATTCGCTGGATCGTAAATCCGTTCTCTTCGCCGACCATCACGAAGCCTCGCCCGGATCGGGCCGTGCAAAGCTTCGCGCCTGATCGGCAAATCTGTCGAGCTGCGCCTGCACCAGCGCATTGATCGAGCCGTCCGGCCAGGAGCCGTCGGCAGCGGCATCGCCGGCCGGCACGCCGGTCAGGATCTCGATGCCCTGATCGATCGTCTCTACCGCGAAAATGCGGAACTTTCCGTCCTCCACCGCGTCGACGACATCGTGCCGCAGCATCAGGTTCTTGACGTTTGTCGCGGGGATCAGCACGCCCTGATCGCCGGTCAGGCCGCGCGCGATGCAAATGTCGAAAAATCCCTCGATCTTTTCATTGGCCCCGCCAATCGGCTGGATCTGACCGTTCTGGTCGACCGAACCGGTCACTGCGAAATTCTGCCCGATCGGCACGCCCGACAGCGCCGACAGAAGAGCGTAAAGTTCGGTCGATGACGCGCTGTCGCCGTCGACACCGCCATAGGATTGCTCGAACACCAGGCTTGCAGCCAGCGACAGCGGCCGGTTGCGGGCGTAATGGGCGCCGAGAAAGCCGGACAGGATCAGCACGCCCTTGGAATGCAGCGGCCCGCCGAGTTCGACCTCACGTTCGATATCCATGACCACGCCGCGTCCGATGCGGACCCGGGCGGTGATACGGCTTGGCTGTCCAAAGGCAAAGCCGCCGATCTGCATGACCGATAGCCCGTTCAGTTGGCCCACCGCCTCTCCGGCTGTCTGGATCAGCATCGTGCCGCGCGTGATCTGTTCGTGCGATCTCTCGCGAATTCGGTCGGCGCGCCGGATCTGGGCGTCGATCGCTTTCTGGACATGCGGGGCGCTGGTAACGGCGGCGGAATCCTGCCCGGCCCAGAAATGGGATTCGTGCAGCAGATCGACGACATGCCGCATCTGCGCCGACAGCTTTTCGGAATCGCTGACCAGTCGTGCGGAATGTTCGATGACGCGCGCTACGGCGCCGGCATCCAGCGGACGCAATTTGTCGCGCCGTGCCATGGTGGCAATCAGCCGGGCATAATGGGTCGCGTTCTCTTCATTGCGGTCGATGATGTCGTCGAAATCGACGGCAACCTTGAACAGTTCTGAAAATTCCGGGTCTAGCGAACTCAACAGGTAATAGATCTGCCGGTCGCCGATCAGGACCACTTTGACGTCGATCGGGATGCGTTCGGGTTGCAGCGAAACGGTGCTGACGATCCCCATCGATTCGGCAATGCTTTCGATTCTTACCTCGTAGGAACGCAAAGCGCGTTTCAGCTCTTCCCACGCATAGGGCTGGGTCAATACCTTTGCCGCGTCGAGAATCAGGTAGCCGCCATTCGCGCGCAGTAGCGCGCCTGCCTTGATCAAGGTGAAATCGGTCACCAGCGCGCCAAACTGCGCCATATGCTCGATTCGCCCAACCAGATTGGGTTGTGTCGGGTGGTCCTCATAGATCACCGGCGCCCTGTCCGAATTAGCGTTATCGACAATCAGATTGATCTTATAGCGCCGGAAAAACCCGTCTATCGGGCCGGGCTGGCCGGGCGGCTTTTCGGGTCCGTCGGCGACTTGCGGGCCGTCTGCCGGTCCCGCGCCGCCTATCCCTGGCCCGCCCGCCGGCATGATGAAGCCGTCGCCGTTCGTGACGATATCGCTGCGGACCTCGTCGATATAGGCGACGACCTTCGGCAGGTCGGCATAGGGTTTCTTGACCTCGTCGATCATGGTGCCGACCACGCGCTCGATCATCTCCTTGTGCAGAGCGCGCACGCGGTCGAGATGCTCGCGCTGCCATTTCGGCGCGGCGCGCATGATCACTTGCAGCTTCTTTTCCAGCTCGCCGATCGTCTGTCGA
>JBLHKG010000095.1:0-6941 GCA_047619835.1 Alphaproteobacteria bacterium | reverse complement strand
AACCACACCACGACGGTGCTGCGCGAGAATCCGGGCGTTCAGCGTGAATTTGCCCGGGTCGAAGCCGATCTCGGATCGGCCCGCGCGTATCTGCATGAGACTATCGGGGTTCTGGTCGATGGCACTGTATCGCCGGAAGAATGGCCGCTGACCGATCGCGCCCGGCTGCGGGGTGCCTGCACCAATGGCATCTGGAAGGCGCGCGACGCGATCTCCTGGGCCTATCAGGCGGCGGGGTCTGCAGCGATCTTTGATAAAAACCCGTTCGAGAAACGCCTCCGCGATATTAATACCATCGCCCAGCAGGCCCAGGCCCAACCACGCCATTTCGAAAATGTCGGCAGGACGCTGATGGGCCTTCAACCGCCGGGTGGACGGGTTTAGACGCGGTCGGACCGAAATTTCTAGCTATGGAATCGTTCGCTCGTGGTCGGTCTCGTGGTCGGTCTCGTGGTCGGTTTCGTGGTCGGTGTGGGTCAAGCCCGCCCTCGTCACCCGTTCTTGGCTTTGCCGAACATCCGGCGGATCATGGGCCAGAACAGGCTGACAAAAGTGAGCACGACGAATAGCGTGACAATCGGGCTCTCAAACAGGCGGAACCAGTTATTGTCGTAGATGATCATCGATTGCGACAGCGATTCCTCGACCAGCTTGCCGAGGATCAGCCCCATCACCAGGGGGGCCGGGCCGAAGCCGTGCCGGTTCATGACGAAGCCGACGATCCCGGCGATCAGCATGACCCAGATGTCGAACACCGATGAGCTATAGCTATAGGCGCCGACCATCGAGAACACGAAGACCGACGGCCATAACAAGGTGCGCGGGATCAGGGTAATCCGTGAGAACAGCTTGGCGCCGCCGAGGCCAATGGCGAAGAACATCAGATTGGCGATCAGCATGGCAAAGAAAATGGCGTAGACGAAATGCGGCGTCTCGTTGAGCAGATGCGGGCCCGGGCGCAGCCCATGCATGATAAAGGCGGCCAGGATCACCGCGGTGGTGCCGCTGCCCGGAATGCCGAGCGCCAGTGTCGGCACCATGGCGCCGCCGGCGGCCGCGTTATTGGCCGCTTCCGGCCCGGCAATTCCCTCAATGGCGCCGTGGCCGAATTTCTCGGGTTCTTTCGAGAACCGCTTGGCCTCGTTATAGCCCATGATTGCCGCGACCGTGGAGCCCTCCGCCGGCAGGATGCCGATGAAGGTGCCGATGCCGCAGGAGCGCAGGATGGTCCATTTGATCTTGCGGTAATCGTCCATGGTGGGGAGCTTGATGACCACCGAGCTGATGCGCTCCATCGTCACGTGGAGCGTTTGCGACTGGGTCAGGAGTTCTCCCATCGCGAACAGTCCGATCAGCACCGGGACGAAATGGATGCCGTCGGAGATCTCGGGAATGCCAAAGGTGAATCGTTCGACGCCGGTTGTCAGGTGAATACCGGCGGTGCCGATCAGCACGCCCACCGCGCCCGCGATCAGATTACGGACTGACGACTTTCCGCTGATCGACGCCAGCATCGAGAGCGCGAAGATTGCGAGCGCAAAATATTCCGGCGGTTTGAACTGAAGAGCGACCTTGGCCAGCAGCGGCGTCGCAACCAGAAACACCAGCAGGCTGAAAACGCCGCCGATCACCGAGGACACGGCGGCGAGACCGAGCGCCCGGCCTGCCTCGCCATTCTTGGCCATGGGATAGCCGTCAAAGGCGGTAGCGACCGCCGGCGGCGCGCCGGGGGCGTTGATCAGTATGGCGGTGATTGAGCCGCCGAACGTACCGGCGCAGTACAGCGCGGCGAGCATCGATATCGCCGGGATCGGCTCCAGCCCGACCGTAAAGGGAAGCAGCAACGCCACAGCCATGGGCGATGAAAGACCCGGCAGCGCACCGACCATAACGCCGATCAGAACACCGCACAGAATCAGAAAAATATTATAGGGCTCGAAAATGAGGGAGAACCCGAGTGTCAGAGCGTCGAATCCCATGAATTAATTTTTCCTCAACTACCAATTCCGATGCCGAAAAGACCGGGTTCGAAATATACTTTGAGCACTTTGGTGAATAAAACCGCGACGGTCGGCGGGAAAATCAGGACATAGGGCACCAAAACCTTCCATCGCCTCTCGCCCCAAAGCAGCGGCAGCGCGATGCATACCGAAATCATGCCGCCCAGCGTACCAAACAGGTGCACCATACTCACCACAGCAATCATCAGGATGGCGGTAACGATTGAAATTGTCTTGATGCGGCTGGATCGGTCTTCGTCAATAGAAGCGGTTTGCGTGCTGCGTGCCAGATGCTCGAACGGCAGAATCAGGCTAAGCGCAACGATGGTCCAGATCAGCAGACGGGGAAACCATTCCGGTCCAATATTCTGGGCCAGCAGGGACGACACCTCATCGAAGTCTGTGGTGACGTAGTAGAGCCAGCCACACACAGCGACGATCATCATCGTCAGCCAAAGGTCTGTAAAATGGACAAGTCCACGGCGCGGGGCTGGGACGGCAGACGTACTCTGCTCCCCAGCCCCGGCCGGTGTTGCCGCCGGTTCCGGTTCCGCCATTGTGGGTCTGTCCAGTTGCGTGTTGGACCGTTACTTCTTGATAATGCCCAGATCGAGCAAGGCGGCCCTCGCGTTTTTGTACTCTTCCTTGATCTGCTTGTCCCAGACCTTGTGGCCCGCGACACTGTCATCGGGCGACAGGCCTGAGCTCTTCAGATAGTTGCCGAACACCTTATGCTTCATCGCCTTGACCAGCGATTTGGACAGCTTGTCGATGGCGGCCTGAGGCGTACCCTTCAGCACCCAGTAGCCGCGCGTGGTCGAGGCCTTGGCATTGTAGCCGAGCTCAACCGTCGACGGCACTTTGGGATAATCCTTGAGACGCTTCTCCGCCATCACGGCGAGAGCGACGAAGCTGCCATCGCGGACCTGCTCACCGGCCTCGGAAACATTCGGCAGGGTGGCATCGATGGCACCGGACAGCAGGGCCTGGACCATCTGTGCGCCGGAGCCGAACGGCACGACCTTGAACTTGATGCCGGAAACTTTGGCAAAGGTTGCAAGCCCGATATGCTCGGTGCCGCCGATCTGGGCAACGCCCCAGTTAAGTGGTTTTTTCTTTGATGCCTTGATCAGGTCGGCGAGTGTCTTGAACTTGCTCTTGGAGGAAACGGTGATGAATGTCGGATCATCCATTGCACGGGCAACGCCGACCACATCGTCGATAGAGAGCACCGATTTGCCGCGGGCAATCGTATAGAGATGGGTCTGGGTCAGCGCCAGAAGCGTATATCCGTCACGCGGGCGCGACTTGGCGTAGGCATGGGCCTTGGCGCCTGAGCCGCCGCGCTTTGCGACCACCTGCATGTCGGTTTTCAACGTACGGCGCGAGCGGATCATCATCATCCGCGCGGTCACGTCCGTTCCACCGCCATAGCTCGAATGGATCACCACCTGAATGGGCTTGGACGGGAATTTCTTCGCCTTGTCCTGTGCCAGAACCGCGCCGGCAGGCGCCAGAATGCCGATGGCGACAATCGCGCCGATTAGCGTGTCCTGCAGTCGATAGGATGAAGTGCTCATCGTGAATCTCCCAGTTGATTAAATTATTGGTTTGGTTCCCAATATTCCACCGCTGGTATACCAGCGGTATATTAACAGGAACGGTAGCCGTTCCTGTGTCCGTGCGAAAGAGTTTTGTTGATCAGCTTTGCGCGAGCACGATCAACCCATCGACCGCGACCACCCCGTCTCCCTCGATGCCGACAATCAACGGGTTAATCTCTGCCTCGGCAATATTTGGCGCGCCTTTCGGCAGTCGGGCGAGCTCCGATAGAGCGGCAATGGCTTTTGCCAGCGCGTCGAGATCGCCTAATGGCATGCCGCGATAACCGCGAACAGGGGCAAGACCGGTCACCTCGTCGATCATCTCGCGCGCGGTTGCAACCGACACCGGAGCCAGGCGCACCGATGCGTCGCGGTAAAGCTCAGCCAGCGTACCGCCGGGCGCTACGGTCACGATGGGGCCGGCCTCTGGCGTCACGCGATAGCCGATCAGCACTTCGGCAGGCCCGCTTGCCATCTTTTGTACCATTACGCCTTCAATTAGGGCATCCGGATGGGCTTGAGCCGTCCGCTCAAACATCATTGCGGCCGCTTCCGCCAGCGCTACTTCGTCCCAGATATCGAGAATTACCCCGCCTGATTCGGTTTTGTGGGGAATATCGGCAGAGACAATCTTGGCGGCGACTGGATAACCGATCGGTGAGCCGATGTCGCCGGGCGAGAGCATCGCGGATTTGACCTGTTCGATACCCAGCGCCGCAAATACCGCCTGGGCGGAGAATTCGTCCAGCACCGGGCCGGAGGCGCTCCGCGCGGCCTTCTTTAGTATTTTTGCGGCGTTCTCAAGCTTCTTGCCACGCGGTCTGGGCGGTGGGTGCGATGGCGGAGTCCAGTTGAGGCAGGCGCGCATCGCATCGGCGCAGGCTTCGGGCGTGCGGAAAGCGGCAATACCCGCTGCCGTCAGCAGACGCAGAGATTCCTCGGCATTCGGTACCAGAAAGGCGGCGAGCGGCTTGTCGCTTTTCCTTGCGGCAGCGGCAATCGGCTCTACCGCGATATTGGCATGGAACTGCGCCGACGATCCGACCACCGCAACCACGGCGTCGTTTTCTCTGGACCGCAGCAGGGTCTCGAGCGTCGGCTGATAGATCTCGCGCCGTGTCCCCGCCATGGTGAGGTCGATGATCGGCCCCTCGCTTAAGGCGATACCTTTGGGGGCCAGCTTTTCGCGGAGACGCTTCGGTGCGCCGACCAGTTCGATCCCGGCCAGACCCATGCGGTCGACGGTCGTGGCGGCGCCGCCGCCGGTGGTTGTCAGTACCGCGACCCGGCGGCCCGGCCCCCCACTTTCCATAAACAGGATCCGGCGTCGGGCAAGCGGTGCGATTTCCAGCATCGTCTCCAGAAAATCGACCCGTAATATGCCGCAATCGCGGAACAGCGCGTCGGCGGCTGCATCGTCGCCCGCGATGGCGCCGGTATGCGAGACGGCGAGCGCGCGGCCGGCTGCGGACCTGCCCAACTTGTAGGCGATCACCGGTTTGCCGGCCTTGTGCGCGCGCCGAGCCATGGCGGCCAGCGTTGCCGGATCGCGGATGGTTTCGAGGAACAGCAGAATTGCCGTGGTTTCGGGGTCATCGACCAGTGCGTCGGCAACCTCGCCGACAGAAAGATCAGCCTCATTGCCGATGGAGACCATCTTGGAGAACCCGACGCCGCGCGCTGCCCCGCGGGACATCAGCGCGCCCAGCATGGTGCCGCTTTGCGAGACGACCCCCAGAGAGCCGGGGATCAGCTCCGGCAATTCCAGGATTGCATTGACGGTTATTGCCGCGCCGGCCTGGACGTCGATCACCCCCATCGAGTTGGGACCGATCAGCCGCATGCCGGCCTTGCGGGCAGCCTTCACCATGGCCTCCTGACGGGCACGGCCTTCCTCGCCGGTTTCGGCAAACCCGTCGGAAAAGATGCTGGCGATCTTGACGCCCGCTTTGGCACAATCAGCGAGGATCCCCGGCACGGCGGCGGCGGGGGTCATGATAAAGGCGTGGTCGATGGGACCGGGCGCTTTTGAGACCGATGTGTAGGCCGGCAGGCCCATGATCTCATCCCGACCCGGATTGATCGGCAGGATGCGGCCCTTATAGCCGTGCTTGATCAGATAGCGCTGTGGACGTGCGGTGTTCTTCGTTGCATCGCCCGATGCGCCGACCAGCGCTACCGACCGGGGCCGGAACAACGCCCTTGCGAGTGATTTGTTCATATTATTCGGAAGGTCTGGGGGGGCGCTGAGAGAAGCGGCGCTCGAAGATGTCCTCGGCAATGCGGTTTTTCATCATTTCAGGCGAGCCGCCGGCGATCATCCAGCCGCGCGTGCGGCGGAAGCAATATTCGACCAGGCAATCCTGGCTATAACCTGCGCCGCCCATCACCTGCATCGCTTCATGCGCGACCTGAAAGCCGTTCTGGTTGCAGGCGATCTTGGCAATCGAGGTTTCCTCCGCGTTCGGAAAGCCCCGGTCGGCGCTTGTTGCCGCGCGATAGAGCAGGAGCTGCGCTGAATCGAGCAGGATCTTCATGTCAGCGAATTTCCATTGCAGCCCCTGGAAATCGCACAGCGGTCGCCCGAACTGTTCGCGTGTCATCGCATGCTGGCGGGCAGTCTCAAACGCGAAGCGGCCCAGCGCCAGCGCGCGGCTGGCATTGCCGATGCGCTCGACATTGAACCCGGAGATCTGCTTGCGGAACCCGCCTTCCTTCAGCAGTACGTTCTCCGGCCCGACATAGACATCGTCGAAATAAAGCTGGGCCCATTCCTCACCCGACAAAAACCCGGTCGGCGTGCCGGTGGTGAACCCGTCGCTGCCGCGCTCAATCAGCACCGAGCCGATGCCATTCAGCCCCGGCCCGTAGCGCACATAGGCCAGCAGCACGTCGGCATAGCGGCCATGGGTGGTGAACACTTTGGTCCCGTTGATGCGATAGCCGTCGCCGTCCGGCGTCGCGGCGGTCTTGAGGTCGGTTGCCGCGGAGCCGGCCTCGGGCTCGGTCATCGCCACCGCGATGACTTTTTCGCCGGCGAGCATCGGCTTGAGCAACCGTTCCTTCTGCTCGTCGGTGCCATATTCGGCGAGTACGCGGATCGGCCCGAAATTTCCCGCCTGGATCACATCGGCGCTGCGCGGGCAGACGCTGGCGATGGTCTGGATGGCGATAACCGCATCCATCAGCGTGCCGCCCTGGCCGCCGGCCTCTTCCGGGATTGTGATGCCGAGCAGCCCCTGTGCCGCCATTAGCTTGGCGACATCCCAGGGGTAGGCGTCGGTATGCGCCCGCTCCAGTGCGCCCGCCGCCAGATGCCGCTCGGCAAAGGCGCGGA
>JBLHKG010000094.1:0-7062 GCA_047619835.1 Alphaproteobacteria bacterium | reverse complement strand
CGGCAAGGGGGCGAAGAATGACGCAGCGGAGTAGATCAGTCATAGCGGCGGCCACGGCGGAATTGTGGCGCTTCCCGCTGGCCGGTGCCACCGGTGGGTCGGGCATTACCGCCGTCGATGTGATCGTCGTAACGCTGGAAGATTCCGATGGCATGTCTGGCGCCGGGTTCTCCTACGTACTCGGCGGTGATGGCGCAATCGTACGGATGTGCGCTCAGGATATGCTCGAAAATATGGTTATCGGCTCAGAAACAATTCCGCCGCCTGCGCTATGGCGCCGCCTTGCCGCTTCGCTCAACCGGATGGGGCGGGGTATCGGATATTTGGCTATCGCTGCGATCGATCTGGCATCCTGGGATCTCCATGCGAAGCAGCTCGGCGTCCCGCTTGGCGAAGCGCTCGGCGGGGTGGCCCGATCCGTGCCGGTTTATGGTAGCGGCGGGTTTGGTCCAATGCAGCCGCCGGAAGAGGCAGCGCGGCGGGCGCTTGAGTATGCTGAGATGGGTTGCAGCGCAGTCAAGCTTCGGCTTGCCGGCAATCCGGCCGATGTCGCCCGGATGCGAGCCGTGTCGGAGGCGCTGCCGGATAATGTCCGGCTTATGGGTGACGTAAACGAAAAGTGCGACCTGGCTGGGGCGCGCTGGTTGGCCAACGAGTGTGCGAATTTCAACCTGCTATGGCTGGAGGAGCCGCTGCCCGCCAGCGATGTCGCTGGTTATGCGGCGCTGGCGGCGGCGTCGCCCGTTCCAATTGCGACGGGGGAGCATCATCAGGGGCTGGTGGAACTTGGTCCGTTTTTCACGGCGCAATCGTGCGCGGTGGTTCAGCCGGATCTCGCCATGGTTGGCGGAATTACCGAGGCGCTGCGGGTCGCGACCGTTGCCGAACATTATGGAATTACCGTCGCGCCGCATTTTCTGCCTGCGCTGTTCGCGCATCTTGCTGCTGCCGCTCCTGCGGTGCGATGGCTGGAACATTTTCCTCTGCTGGAGCCGCTTTTTGCCGATCCCGTCGAAATGGACGGGGACGGAAGGATCACCCCGTCCGACCGCCCCGGCCATGGCCTTGTCTGGGCGGATGGCGCCCGCGATGAGTTTCTTCTTACAGCGCGATGAGTTTCATCTTACAGAATGACGCAAAGTCTCCGTTAACCACCGGTCGGGCCGGTATTCCCTTATAAAATTAGGGGGAGGTGGCCTCGATCTGGCGGTTCATTCTTGCTTTATAGTTAATCCCTATTATACGTTGGGCGCGATTATACGTTGGGCGCGGTTTGGGACGGTTTTCGCGGGTAATGAGCCTCAGAATGAGAGAAATTTTGATAGAGTGCTGTTGATTTTACAAAACATCATTGGTCGATCACCTCGGATCGGCATTTGGAATTACATATGCGATTGAAGGAAATGCTCGCCCGGGTGACGGAGCCGCGCGAGATCGTGTTTTATGGCGGAGGTTCGGTTCGTCATATCCGGATACGGCGCTGGATGCAGTTCCCGGCGCTGGTTGTATTTATGGCCCTCGTCGGCTGGCTTGCCCACGTTAACGTCGTGTATTTTGGCTTTGATAGAATTATTCAGAGCAAGAATGAAGAAATTGCCAGCGCGATCGAGCAGAATACTCTCCTTGCCGGGCGCGTGTCGAACATGCGGGACGACATCACCGACGTTTCGGGTACGCTGAAACAAAGTCATCATAACCTGGTTGGTCTGATCAGCCAGAATGACGGATACCGGGCAGAGGTCGACAAACTCAAGCTTGCAGTACGCAACTCCGAGGGAAAGCGCGGCGAGCAGCTTCGTCGACAGGCAGCGTTAACTGCAAATCTCGAAGGGCTTGAACGCCAGATCGAAAAGACCGAAAAAGCGGGTGTGCATGTTAGCCAAAAACTGGAAGAAACCAAGAGTCAGCTCACCACGGCGCTCGTCGATCGGGGGGCGTTCGCGAGTGCTCGCGATTGGCTGGAAAAACGGGTTGAAAAGCTCGAACAGCGCATTGTCTTTCTCCGCCAGACGCAGAAAGTGGCGCTCGCCAGAGTCAATGCAAGGACGCTTAAAGATATAAGCAAAATTGAGGGAATTATTAAAACCGTTGGGCTCGATCCGACGAAACTCCTTCGTGCGTTTAACCCGGAATTCTATGAAACGGGTGGGCCTTTCGTCTCTGAAGAAGGTTCATCAGCGTCTATCAGAGACGAAGATGCGCTGCTGGAACGGCATTTGATTCATTGGCAGGATCTTCAGAAACTTCTCAAAAGTTTGCCGTTGATAGCGCCGCTGGATCATTACAGGCTGGCCAGCGGATTTGGTCGTCGCCGGGATCCGGTAAATCGTAAATGGGGGCGCCATAAAGGGATTGATATGGCAGCCAACCTTCGCACCACCGTTATGGCGACGGCAGCCGGGAAAGTCGTCTTCAGCGGTTGGAAGGGGCGCTATGGCCGTATGGTTGAGATTGATCATGGCGCGGGCATTAAGACGCGTTATGGCCACCTTCGGCGCGCCTCAGTAAAACGGGGACAACAGGTCCGTTTAGGTGATAAGATCGGCCAACTTGGCTCGTCCGGTCGCAGTACAGGGCCACATGTTCATTATGAAATTGTAATCGACGGAAAACAGATAGATCCGAATCGATTCATCAAGGCAGGGAAAGATGTTTTCAAAGGGTAAGGCGGAGAGCGAACGCAAGCGCAAGGTTTCAGCGCCCACGATCATTAGCGAAGGCCTGACGGTCACTGGCAATCTGGACAGTGATGGCGAAGTTCAGGTCGACGGCCTGGTCCAGGGCGACATCAAGAGTCTGCGCCTCAGTATAGGTCAGAATGGCAGGATCGTCGGCGCCGTGCAGGCTGAACGCGTTCTAATCCGCGGACGCATCGATGGTCAGATCCGGGCGCAGGAAGTGACCCTGACTCGTACCGCCCAGGTAAAGGGCGATATCCATCACGAAACGCTCACCATCGAGCCGGGAGCCAAGATCGATGGCCATTGCCGTCGGCTGAATGCGGTGGACGATGATGGGGCAACGACGAATCTTAATCTCGTCATAAGTGACGGCAAGGCATCGATTTCCTAGTCGTTTGCCGATGGCAACCGGCTGATAATTTCAGCAAACATTTCTGGATCGACATTTCCGCCCGACATCACAACGATGGTGGTCTTGTTGGCGCAGTCAATCGCGCCTGCGAGCGCTGCGGCAAGGGCAACCGCGCCGCCGGGCTCCGCGACGAGCTTCATGTGCCTAAAAGAAAATGCCATGGCATGACGGACCTGATCATCGCTGACGGACACTCCTCCTGCCAGCAGGCGCTGGTTGATTGGAAAGGTGAGTTCCCCCGGTGTTGGCACCAGTAGCGCATCACAGATGGAGCGGGCATCTCGGTCCACGCTTTCACGGCTGCCTGAAACGAGCGACCGAGCCGTATCGTCAAACCCTTTAGGTTCAACCGCATGGATGGCGCTGTCGGAAAATTTCGATGTGACCGCTGTCGCTATGCCCGAAATCAGTCCGCCCCCACCACACGGCACCAGGATTTGGTCGGGCATTTCCCCCCGGGCCGCCATGTCCTCGGCGATTTCCAGCCCCACCGTTCCTTGCCCTGCGATGATCAGCGGATGATCGAAAGGTGGAATTAGCGTCAAACCCTGCTTTTCAACGAGGGTGCCGGCGATGTCTTCGCGCGATTCTGTGAAACGGTCATAAAGAACCACTTTCGCGCCATACCCCCGCGTGGCATCGATTTTCATTGACGGGGCATCCGTCGGCATAACGATGGTCGCGGGTATTCCAAACATATTCGCAACAGCGGCGACCCCCTGCGCGTGGTTTCCGGAAGAAAATGCCACCACGCCATTTTTACGTTGGTCGCTCGTCAGGTGGCTAATGCAGTTGTAGGCGCCCCGGAATTTGAATGATCCGGTTCGCTGAAGCATTTCGGCTTTGATCAGGACCTTGCCGCCACAGGCTGCATCGGCGGCAGGACATTCGAGAAGGGGAGTGCGTACAGCGAGACCGGCAAGACGCGATGCTGCCTCTTCAATATCGCCGATGGTAGGTGGCGCAATATTCATGTAACTGGATCGGTCTTTCCGAGCGTGAGAAGCGCCGGAACATCGGCCAGAGTTTTAACGATCGCAGCAGGTTTGAAGGGCAACCTGTCGACCGGCGCGCCTGCCCGGTTTATCCATGCCGTCGGGAAGCCAAAGGCGGCGGCGCCAGCGATATCCCAGCCATTGGCCGACAGAAACAAAATTTCCCCTGGTTCGAATCCGCCAGCATCAACTGCGGTCATGTAAACGGAAGGGTGGGGTTTGTAGATTTTGACGATCTCCGCCGATAACAGCACGTCGAAATAATCCCGGATACCTGCCTTCCGCAATCCTTCCTCAAGCATCTCGGGCGCGCCGTTCGACAGCACCGCAACTGCCATCCCGGCATCGCGCAGGATATCCAGCGTCGCCGGGACTTCCGGATAGCAATCGAGTTCCCGGTAGAGCTCCATCAAATCTTTTTCCAGATCGTCGTCGGCAATCCCCAACGCCTCACAGGAATATTCAAGGGCATCCACGGTAACCTGCCAAAAATCGATATGGTGGCCCATCAGGCTACGAAGCCAGCTATATTCGAGCTGTTTTCGGCGCCACAAGGCTGATAGCTCGTCGGTCTTTTCTCCGATTCGGTCGCGGCGCCTTTCGACGGCGCCATTAAAATCCAGAAGGGTGCCGTAAACGTCGAATACGCAGGCCCTGATTCCCGGGAAGCGTTCATCCTTCATGGGGTAAATTCCTGTTCCTGAAAATGGTCTTTATCGTTGAAGATCGCGCTTTAGTGTGACGGCGACTTTGCCCGGCTGCAAGCGATGCCGAAAGACCTGTAAATTGCCTAATACACGCTGAACGTAATTCCGCGTTTCGTTGAACGGGATCAGTTCGATCCAGTCTATCGGGTCAATGCCGCCCCTACGCGGGTCGCCATTTCGGCGGATCCATTTCTTCACATTGTGCGGACCTGCGTTATAGCTGGCGATGGCGAGGATGTAGGAATTTTTATAGGTGGCGAGCATCTCTTTGAGATAGCTGCGCCCGAGCCGTACGTTGTAGGCCGGATCGGTTGTAAGCCTTTTGCGTGAATATCGGATCTTCAGGCCCCGCGCGACGCCGCGAGCGGTTGCAGGCATCAGCTGCATAATGCCGCGAGCGCCTGCATGGCTGGTCGCCCTGGGGTCGAAATTGCTTTCCTGCCGGGCGACAGCCATCAATAACGCCCGTTCGGGAAATCCATCGGGCATAGGCACCAGCGGATAGCCATGCTCGATCAGGACGATACCGGCGCGCTGCGCATGGCGTGAAATCGAAACCCCGAGATCCGGGCGATCGATCGATCGGGCAATACGGGCCGCCAGAATACGTTCCTTTTGCCCCTTGGCTATTTCGCCGAGGCGCAGGATAAAAGTTTTCACTTGCTTGCGCTGTCCGATCTCGTCGAGCATGCGCACCACCCGTACGAGTTCATGGTTCCGATATATCTGTTCCTCCTGGGCATCTGGAATGTCGGCGGGCGGCGGCTGGCGCGGCCTGTCGCCGATCTCCAGCGCGGCAAGCTGTCCGTGATAGGTGGTCGGATGAATCGCCGCGCGATGAAACCATTCTGCGGCCTGCCCGGCGTTCTTCTTCATCCGGGCCGCACGACCGGCCCAGTAGGCCGCGCGTGACCGGCTAACCGGATAGCGGACTTCCTGATAAAGTTGTGAGAAACGGCGTAGCGCTTCGTCCGGCTCGTCCAGATAACGCAGCGCTATCCAGCCCGCCAGCCATTCCGCTTCGGCAAACTTCGCGCGGTGTTCTGTCGGCACCGAATGATCCTTGATCGTCCGCCAGGCATCCGTTACGCGGCCGTCGGCGAGGAGCCTCCGAGCCAGACGCATACGCTGCCTCGCCCAAAGTTCGGGGCGAACCATGTCAGAGAGCGGGGTATTAAGGGTTTCCAGCGCATCGTTGCTGCGGCCTTTTCGGATCCGCCAGCGCAGCCGTTCGTATACCAGACCGGGATCGTTGATGAGCGTTCGCGGGACCTGGCGTATGGCCCAGTCGACGCCGCCGTGTGATCGCCGGAGGCGTATCCGTGCGAGGGCAAGGGCCCGACGCTCCGGCGACACTCGACGCATCATCGATTGCGCCCCCCGATGTCGGCCCTGCCAGAGGAGATTGTCGAGGCGCGCCCAATGGTCATCCTTGGTGATGAATTTACCGTACTGCTTCAGGAAGAGGCGGCTTGAGCGGCGGTTGAAAGTTCCCTCGATCCAGGCGCGGCGGAGCAAGGCTTCGCCTTCTGTATTCCTGCCATCGGCGATCAGCGCCTTTCCCAGGGCGGACATCCCGTTGCCGGTGACCGGTGGATGGCTGGAAAGCCAACGGAGAGCGGTTTCTCCCGGGGTGTTTTCGTCGATGGCTTCTTCAGCGCGCCGCTCAAGCCGCTGGAGGTACGGCCATTCGGGATTGGCCGATATAAAGGCGACAATTTCCGTGAAACTTGCGTTGTTTCCTTGCCGGGAAAGTTCCGACCAACGTAGGACTTTGCGCAACAACGGGGCCTTTGCCCGACGCGCGTGGCGCGTTGCCATGATCCAGTTGCCGCGCGCCGCCCAACGGAAAGCTTCGCGGAATTTGGCCTTGTCGGTGGCGCTAAGCAGCCTGTCGCGGGAAGCGGCGAATGCCGGGTCGGGACTGGACACCATCGCCATAACGGTGGCGATGGCGGCTGCCCGCGCGCATAAGGCCATTTTATTGAGGATAACGGAGTCCATTAAGCCCCCTGTTTTCATCCCCAATCGTAATGCTCTCCCTTCCGCTGCGCCATAGTGTTGCACGGCAATGGCGGGCGTCGAGCCAACGCTTTGGAAGTCTTGCAGTCAGCGCCTCTCGCGGTCTAAGTTAGACCACCGGCGATTTAGCGGTCGTATCGGCTAATTTTCAGGGAATTTCGGAGGCGACCATGTTTCAGGGGTCTATTTGCGCGCTTATTACGCCGTTTCGCGATGGCGTGGTCGATGAGCCCGCCTATGAGGCA
>JBLHKG010000093.1:0-7114 GCA_047619835.1 Alphaproteobacteria bacterium | reverse complement strand
CTTGTCCGATAGCGGGAAGCGGTCAAACGGGCCGTAAATATGGGCATGGGTGTCGACAGCGCCGGGCGGCGGCGCAATCTTTGGTTTGGTCGGATTAGGATCGGGCGGCTGACAGCTATCGATCATTGTCGGGAACCCTGTTGAGCCTATTTTACGTCTTCGGGGAAATGCTTGAACACCGACAGGAACGGGTTGGCGGCGGCCTGTCCCAGCCCGCAGATCGACGCATCGCCCATCGTCTTTGACAGCTCTTCGAGCAGCGGCACGTCCCATGTGTCGCGGCTCAATAGCTGAACCGCCTTCTCGCAGCCATTGCGGCAGGGCGTGCACTGGCCACAGCTTTCATCCTCGAAAAATTTCAGCAGATTGATTGCGGCGTCGGCGGTCGAATCCTGATCAGACAGAACCACCACCGCCGCCGAGCCGATGAAGGAGCCATATTTTTCCAGCGTTCCGAAATCGAGCGGTTCATCGCCCATTGAGGCCGGCAGAATCCCGCCCGACGCGCCGCCGGGAAGATATCCCTTGAAGACATGTCCGTCCTGCATGCCGCCGCAGAACTCGGCGATCAGCTCGCGCACGGTAATGCCGGCCGGGGCGATCTTGACCCCAGGCTCCTTGACCCGGCCCGAGACCGAGAAGGTGCGGAATCCTTTCGAGCCGTTGCGGCCCTGGCGGGTGAACCAGTCGGCGCCCTTCTGCACCAGATCGCGGATCCAGTAGAGCGTCTCGATATTGTGGATCAGCGTCGGGCGGCCAAACAGACCGATTTGTGCCGGGAAGGGCGGTTTATGTCGCGGCAGACCGCGCTTGCCCTCGATGGATTCGAGCATCGCCGATTCCTCGCCGCAGATATAGGCGCCGGCGCCGCGCCTCAGATGGATATATCCCGGGGCGGTAAGCCCGGCTTGTTCCAGTTTGGCCAGTTCCGATATCAGAACTTCGCGAAGCTCGGGATATTCGTCGCGCAGATAGATATAGACCGTCTCCGCCTCGATCGCCCAGGCGGCGATCAGCATGCCCTCGAGAAACCGATGGGGGTCGTGGCCAAGGAACCATCTATCCTTGAACGTGCCGGGCTCTCCCTCGTCGGCATTGACCGCCATCAGGCGCGGCCCGGCCTCGGCGCGGACGAAAGTCCATTTCCGCCCGGCCGGAAATCCCGCCCCGCCGAGTCCGCGCAGACCTGAATCGTCCAGTACCGCGATCAGATCCTCGGGGGTGTATTTGCCGTCGCGGCAGGCGCGCAGCAATTCATACCCGCCGTCAGCGAGATAGGCATCGTAGCTTGTGAAGTCGGGCAAAGTGGGATGGGTCTGACCTTTTGCCGCCGCCTCGAGCAGGGCCTCCTTGGTTGCCGGCGCGATCTGCGCATGGCCAATCGCGGCGGCCGGCGCCCGGTCGCAGGCGCCCATGCAGGGCGCGCGCAGAATGCGGATGTCCGGTCCTGCCCCGGCGGCGAGCGCGCTCAGCAGCGCTTCGCTTCCCATCATCTCGCAGGCGATGCTGTCGCATACCCGGATGGTGACCGGCGGGGGTCGGTCCCGCTCATCGGTGACGACATCGAAATGGGCGTAAAACGTGGCGACCTCATACACTTCGGTCAGCGCCATACGCATTTCATCGGCCAGCGCAACAAGGTGGTCGGCGGACAGACACCCGTATCTGTCCTGGATCAGGTGCAGATGTTCGATCAGCAAATCGCGGCGGCGCGGTGCATCGCCCAGCAGCGCCCGCATTTCGTCCTGTGCATCGGCGTCAAGCTGTCGTCCCTTGGTATGGGGGACAGCACGCCCGCCTCGACCCGGATGGGCATGCCGCTGAACACGCCCGCTATCCTGTCCTGCGTCCTGTCCTGATTCGGCCATAATTCCCCCATATATCAGATGTGCCCAGCAAGCGGGCCGGAACTTTAGAGTATTTCGCTCCCGGGTGAAATCATGTCCAGCATATATATGAAATTGAATGGGCAATTCGTCAGTGACGGTGTTGAGGGGGCATTATTAAATGGTTAGGGTGGATAGGGTATAATACTCCCTCCGGTTGAGTCGGCGCCACATGAGTGGATTTTGGATAGAGTGATGACAGAGCAGCAGCAGATTCCTTTTCGCGTGACAGAGCTTTTATGTTCGAGGCTATGTCATGATCTGATCAGCCCGGTCGCGGCGGTGAGCAACGGGCTCGAGTTGTTGGTCGATGAAAACGGTCGGATGGACGCCGAAATCGGTGATTTGCTCGGTTTCAGTATTGGTCAGGCGGCCGGCTGGCTCACTGTGTTTCGAGTTGCCTATGGGCTCGGCGGCGATAATGCCGACGGGCTTACGCTAAGCGATATTGGCCGTCTGATTGATGGTGTAATTGAGCATGAGAAGATGCAGTTCGATCCGCCGGAAGGCAATATCAGGCCTGGTCGCGATGCGGCGAAATTGTTGCTGAACATGGCGATGCTCGGGCTGGAAGCCTTGCCAAACCGGGGACGGCTGACCGTTGGTTTTGAAGACGGAGACGCACTGAGCCTGGAGGTTATCGCTAAAGCAGAGCGCGCTGCGTTGCGTCCGGAATCGATGGATGCGCTCAAACCGGACTGTGACCCCGACTCTCTTACGGCGCGCTCTGTTCAGGGCTTTCTGACGGCGTGGCTGGCGCGTGGGATGGGTAGCGCGTTGAGTGTCGAGTGCAGCGATGGATCAGTCAGGCTCAACGCCCTTCTTGCGCGCTGACCGGTAATTTCAACCCGGCGGGCCCCTGCCGGTTGCGTCTTCGGGGAGAACCCCGAAATACCGCCTCAGTCGTTTTACAGGTTTTTTAATTAATTGCGGCGAAACTCCCTCCAGCTGAGCAATCGGATTGACTTATCTGCGGCGTTTGTGCGGTCGCGATTAATATCAACTGGGGTATTCCATGGACGATCTTTTAAGCGAATTTCTTACAGAGACCAATGAAGCCATCGATAATCTCGATGTTGAGATCGTCCGTCTTGAGCAGGATCCAAACGATCCTGATCTTTTGTCGGGCATTTTTCGTCTGGTTCACACAATCAAGGGAACCTGTGGGTTTCTCGGGTTGCCGCGGCTTGAATCAGTCGCTCATGCCGGTGAAAATATTCTCGTCAAGTTTCGTGACGGCGAGCTATCGGTCACGCCAGAGGCAGTGACGCTCATTCTTGAATCCCTTGACGCCATTAAATCCCTGTTGGCGGCGCTTGCCGAGACCGAAACAGAACCCGAGGGTGACGATTCAGATCTCATTGCCCGCCTCAATACGATGGCGAACCGTGAAACGGGTGCAGTGAGCGCGCCGGTGGTTCCTGAATCGGCTTCTGAACCGGAACCACTGCCTGCGGTCGCCGAGATCGACTCGGAGGTCGCGCCGGCCAGTGACGCCGCCCAGAAAATTTCTACTCCCGTGCCGTCCGGTAAGCCCTTGATCGATCTCGTTGGTGGCATTTCCGCGGTCGATGCGGCGGTTGAGATTCTTTACCGGAAGGTCATGAAGGAGCCCGAGCTAGCATCGTTCTGCGATGGCGCCGAAATGATGATCCTGCAGGGGCGGCAAGTGGAATTTTTCGTTGCCCTGTTAGGCGGACCGGACAACACGACCCAGGACGACAACCCCGCTCATAAGCCGCTAGCGATGCTTCCCCTAAGCGAGAAGCAATTCGAGACGGTGGTGGATTTTCTGACTGCGTCGCTGGTGGAACTGGAAATCTCGCAGGAGGGGATCGACGGGGTCGTTGCGGTCTATCGAGGCGAACGCGAGAAATTCCTGGATGTCGAGGCGATAAAGGAAGCCGAAACGAGGGTGCGCGCGGCCAAGGACGAGGACAAGACCGAGGAAACCAAGAAGAATGATACCCCGCTGGTTCAGTCCATTCGGGTAAATGTCGATCTTCTGGAAAACCTGATGACCATGGTCAGCGAGCTGGTGTTGTCGCGTAACCAGCTGCTTCAGATGGTACGAAAATACGAAGACAGCGAATTTACCACCCCTCTTCAGCGGTTGAGCCTGATCACGACCGATCTTCAGGAAGGCGTGATGAAGACCCGAATGCAGCAAATTGGCAGCGCCTGGAGCAAGCTGCCCCGTATCATTCGCGACCTCTCGATTGATCTGGACAAAAAAATCGAGCTGGAAATGTTTGGCGCTGATACCGAGCTTGATCGTCAGGTTCTAGAGATGATCAAGGACCCGCTTACTCACATGGTGCGTAATTCCGGTGATCACGGTATCGAAGGTCCGGCAGAGCGCAAAGCGGCCGGTAAGACCGAACACGGGACTATTCAGCTCAACGCCTATCACGAGGGCGGTCATATCATCATCGAGATCTCCGATGACGGTCGCGGTATCAATCTTGAGAAAGTGACCGAAAAGGCGATCCTGAACGGGGTGGCCACGGCCGAAGAAATTGAGATGATGTCGCCCAAGCAGATCTATCAATTTATCTTCAAGGCCGGGTTCTCGACCGCCGAAAAAGTCACCAACGTGTCGGGCCGCGGTGTTGGAATGGACGTTGTCCGCACCAATATTGAAAAAATCGGCGGCCATGTAGAGCTGCAATCCGAGCCCGGCAATGGATCAAAGTTTATTGTCAAGATTCCGCTGACGCTGGCGATTGTATCGGCTCTGATCGTAGAGTCCGGAGGGGAGAGGTTCGCAATTCCTCAGCTCAGCGTAAACGAGCTGGTGCGCGTTTCTGAAGAATCCGAGCATAGGATCGAAAGCGTCAATGGCACGCCGGTACTTCGTTTGCGTGATCGGCTCCTGCCGCTTGTGGCCTTGACCGAACTGTTGGGTCTGGAGCCATCGCCAAAGGACGATGACGTCCAAAATTCTGCAAAGCTAGGTGAGAAACAGAGGCATGAGGACGAAACATTTATCGTTGTCTGTCACGCCGGCACCACGGATTACGGCATTATCGTCGATCAGGTATTTGAGTCTGAAGAAATTGTTGTGAAGCCCGTCACACCGGCTCTCCGAGAAATCGCCGTGTTCTCCGGCAATACCATTTTGGGCGATGGCAGTGTGATCATGATCCTCGATCCCAATGGCATCGCCGATTCCTTTGGCGAAGCGATGGCGCATTCCGGCGAGACTCAGGACGATGCCGCCCAGCGTGCTCGCGAAAAGGCCGCAGCTGAACGCACCGCCATCCTGATTTTCCGTGCCGATAGCAAAGAGCCTCGGGCCGTTCCCCTCGCGTTGGTTGCTCGCCTCGAAGAAATTGATGTGACCACGATTGAAGAGACCAACGGCGTACCCGTTGTCCAGTATCGCGGCAAGCTGATGCCGTTGATCGCGGTCTCTGACTCTTTCAAGAGAGTTGAAGAGGGAAGGCAGCACGTTGTCGTCTTTTCCGAGGGTGAGCACACCATGGGTCTGATGGTCGATGAGATCATCGACATCGTCGAAGACCGCCTCAAGGTCGAGCTGGGGTCCGAGAAGACGGGCGTGCTTGGGACAGCGGTGATCGCCGGCAACGCAACCGAGATGATCGATACCGGTTATTATCTGGAGCGGGCATTCGGCGATTGGTTCCGTGCGCACACCGGCAGCATTACAGAAGGCACCACCTCCCAGAACAGCAGGGTTCTGCTGGTCGATGACAGCCCCTTCTTCCGCAATCTTTTGACCCCGTTACTATCTGTCGCGGGGTATGAGGTGACGGCTGTCGACGGAGGGCAGGCGGCGCTGTCGCTGCGGGATTCCGGCGTGGAATTCGATGTGATCGTAAGTGATCTTGAAATGCCCGGCATGAACGGTTTTGAGTTTGCCCAACATGTTCGGGACCACGGGTTTTGGGAAAACACCCCTTTGCTCGCGCTTTCATCATTCTCGTCGCGGGCTGATCTTGAGCGCGGCCGGGAAGTCGGCTTTCACGACTATATTGTTAAACTAGACCGCGAGGCGCTGCTTGAGTCGCTGTCGCAGACGCTGTCCAACGTACGAGGTGCGGCATGACCGAAGAAATTCAGAGCGACATTGGCGAAACGCAGGAGTTTGTTACCCTCATGGTCGGCGATCAGCTTTGCGGGATCGATGTGCTGAAAGTCCGAGACGTCCTGAGGCCTCAGCAAATTACCAGGGTGCCGCTCGCCTCCGGAGAAGTATCGGGTCTCCTGAATTTGCGCGGGAGGATTGTCACCGCAATCAATCTACGTGCTCGTCTGGGGCTTGATGCTGCCGACGCGGGTAGTGAGGGCATGAGCGTCGTTATCGAACGGCGCGGCGAATTATACAGTCTTGCAGTCGATTCCGTCGGCGAGGTGCTGAAGCTGTCGGCCGATGCCTTCGAACGCAATCCAGCGACTCTGGACGCGGTTTGGCGGCAGTATTCACAGGGCGTTTATCGTCTCAAGAAAGGACTGCTGGTGGTCCTCGACGATGACGGCCTTCTTAACTATGGCGGACAGGCAGCGGCCTAGATCGAGCGAAAGATTGTGAAATGTACAAGTGCATCACCGCGTATTTATTAGGAGCCTGGAAATGAAATCCTGTCTGGTGGTTGATGACTCCAAAGTCGTGCGTATGGTCGCGCGGAAGATACTCGAAGAACTAAAATTTGAAATTCAGGAGGCTGCGGACGGCCAGGAAGCACTGGAGGTATGCAATTTGTGTATGCCCGATGCAATCCTGCTTGATTGGAACATGCCCATCAAGAACGGGATAGAGTTCCTGCGCGACTTGCGGGCGACGAAAGGCGGGGACGGGCCAATAGTCGTTTTCTGTACGACCGAGAACGACATGGCTCACATTCGGGAAGCGATGAATGCCGGCGCCAACGAGTACATCATGAAGCCTTTTGACAGCGATATTATTGAAACAAAATTCACACAGATCGGACTTCTCTAATGTCCACGCTCGGAGCGCGGAGCCTAAGCCGACTGGATGCCCCCTGTCGCGTAATGGTCGTCGACGATTCTGCGGTTATTCGCGGATACATCAGACGGCTGCTTCAGGAAACTGATGGCATTGAAGTCGTTGCTTCCGCTGGCAACGGCCAAGCGGCGATAGACTCTCTCAGGAAGAATTCCGTCGACGTCATTGTACTGGATATCGAGATGCCGGTTCTGGACGGATTGTCTGCGCTGCCCAAGCTTCTGGAAATTGACCCGAC
>JBLHKG010000092.1:0-7131 GCA_047619835.1 Alphaproteobacteria bacterium | reverse complement strand
GACTGTCAGAGGTCTTCCCCTCTTCCGATGCCGTCTCCCTGTCCGCCTCATCGCTCTTTGCAGCGCAGCTGCGCGCAGACGGCGTTGGCAAGGATACTATCCTGGTTGGTCCCGACAGCGAGTCGCGCCAATGGGTAGAAGCGGTCGCACAGCCGCTCGGTCTAGAGGTGCTGATCGGAGAGAAAACACGGCAGGGTGACAGGAGTGTCGATATAGAGATTCCCGGACTGAAGCGGGTAAGCGGTCGGCCGGTTGTCATCATCGATGACGTGGTCTCGACGGGCGGCACGCTAACGCAATGTGCAAAAATACTGGCAAATTCCGACGCCGCTACCATCGAGGTTCTTACCGTTCATGCGCTTTGGCGCGAAGAAGACGAAGCGCGGCTGCGCGCAGCCGGAATCACCCGCTTGCGCTCGACCGACAGCATCCCCCATGCCAGCAATGCTATGTATCTCGCCCCCCTGATTGCCGAGGCGTTTCAGGCCGGGCCATTGCACAAGGTGTTCACATGAGTATTTCACTGACTTTTTGCGGCGCGGCCGGAACGGTGACCGGTTCCTGCTACTGGATCACGCACCCGGGTGGACAATTTCTGCTGGATTGCGGGCTGTTCCAGGGGTCGAAGACGGTCAAGGAACTGAACTACAGACCCTTTCCCTTCGATGCGAAAATGATTGATTTTGCCCTTTTGACACATGCGCATATCGATCATTCGGGATTGCTGCCCAAACTCGTCAAGGCGGGCTTCAAGGGACAGATTTTTGCCACCGAGGGAACCCGCGATCTCCTGACTTATATGCTGCCAGACAGCGGTTATATTCAGGAGACGGAGGTAAAGCGCCTGAATAGACGCAATGCCCAGCGCGGCAGGTCATCCGTAACCCCGATCTATACGCGTGCCGATGCGGAGGCGTGTCTGACCCAGATACGCGTTGTTGGTTATGATCGTTGGGTCGATATTGGCGACGGCGTCCGCGCGCGATACTGGAATGCCGGACATATTCTGGGGTCGGCATCGATCGAGCTGGAAATAGCGACCGGTGAGCGCGACCAGAAAGTACTCCGCCTGTTGTTCTCCGGCGATGTCGGCCCCGACAACAATCCATTTCTACCTGACCCTGAGGGGCCGGAAGGCCTCGACTACCTGTTTTGTGAGGCGACCTATGGCAGCCGCACGCGACCGCCTGTGACCGCACAACTGCGTCGGAGAATTCTCGGGAACGAAATCAAGTCGGCGCTGAAGCGCGGCGGCAATCTGCTGATTCCTTCCTTTGCCGTCGAGCGGACGCAGGAACTGCTTCTCGATCTTTGCGCGCTCATGGACAACCATGACGTTCCGGAGGTGCCGGTGTTTCTGGATTCACCTCTGGCGATCCGGGCGACCGACGTATTTACCCGCCATTTTAGCGAGCTTGAGGATGTAGCTGAGGGCAGTCATCCGTTCCAACGACGGAACGTCCACTTCACCGCGTCAGTGGATGAAAGCAAGGCGATTGCCCGGTTCAACTCCGGCGCCATCATCATGGCTGCAAGCGGCATGTGCGATGCCGGGCGCATCCGTCATCATCTGAAAAGCCATTTATGGCGGCGGGATTGCACGGTCCTGATCGTCGGTTATCAGGCGCCCGGGTCGCTCGGTCAGCTGCTTCTTCAGGGCAAGAAGAGCGTTCGAATTCATGGCGAGGACGTGGCGGTACGCGCAACGATCGCGCAGATCGACGTCTATTCCGGACATGCCGATCAAGGTGCGCTGGCAGAGTGGGTGTCGCAGCGATTGCCGTTGCATCGCGGCCTGTTTCTTACCCATGGCGAAGACGAGGGACGGAGCGCGCTACGCGACCTTCTGGTGGAGAAAGGTCTGGCGCGCCGCCATATCCATTTACCCCAGCTCGACGATGTCGTTGATCTGGTCGGTGAAAGGAGTCCGCGCAAACGACTCGGCCCGCACCGCCTTCCGCCCAAAATTGCCGGCCGCACGGACTGGCACAATGACTACGCCCAGTTCATCCTCGATCTGCAGCAGGCGCTTTCCGAGGAGAGCGACGACAAGGATCGCCGCACCATGCTGCGTCGTTTGCGGAAGGCCGCGAAGCTCTCTCGATAAATATAGCGCCCGACGGGCTGCGCCGCTGCCCCGCTGCGCCGCTGCCCCGCTGCGCCGCTGCCCCGCGCTCGCCATGCGTTCGCCATGCGTTTGAACGGCGGCATAAGGAATTCCCCGTAGGTAATCTGACGAACTTTTCACTACTCCTGAAAATGGCGATGTTGGGGGGTAAATTCACAGGGAGAGGGACTATGGCTTTGTCAGTGCGAGCAATCGAAAATCTGCTGGATCTGGTCGAGATCAAGCTCGGCGCGATGGAGATGTATGACGCCGACGATGCGGACGATCTTGCAATTCTCCAGGCAACGCGGCGTGAATTGAACGCGCAGTTAGTTGATCGAACGGCTGCGCGGCGGAAATTCAAAATTGTGACGTTGAATGGAAAATATCTGCATCCCACGCGTTCGGCTGCTTGACCGATTTTGCGATCGATATTTCCACCCCCTCAATCATGGAGAGAACAATGGCCGAAATCGGGAAAGTAAAAGAGCTGCTGGAAGAGAGCCTGCGCGAACTGGGGGCAAGAGTGGAGGGGATCGAAGCCGATCTGCGCGCCCCGCACAGCGCCGACTGGCCGGACCGCGCGACCGAGATCGAGGACGATGACATGCTCGATGCGCTGGAGGATTCAGCGATAAAGGAAATTCGTGACATTCGGGCCGCCCTGCAGCGGATAGAGGCTGGCACCTATGATATTTGCGGGGGCTGCGGCGGGAAAATTGATCCGAAACGGCTGGCGGCCCTGCCCTACGCGGCGGAATGCATCCAATGTGCCGAGGCCGGATGAGGAATCAGATATCCCGGCTCGATTATTGAGATTTGAACAGGAGGCCTCTCTATCGGGGCCTCCTGGCTTGCTCTCTGGTCCGTTCCACACGGAATACAGCCTATTGGGATGACACAGGTGGGATCACGTCCCTTTGGCGTCGTCCTCGAATTCGGCTGACAGTTCCTTTTCCATCTGAACCAGATCATCCGGCAGCGGCATTCCCGTCGCCCGCATGCTATCGAGCGTCTGGCGCAGCTTCTGATAGATTTCATGCGCATCGCCTGGCTCACCGTTCATTTCCTCGAGAAGTTCGAGAAGAGCGGCTTCAATTTCCTGTACATCCAGCATTAGCTTATTCCCCTTGGGTCAGCTTGCGAGGCGCAACTCCACCCCTTCGCAATAGGAGACGCCGGCATCTTCGGAGAGGGCGTCGGTATCGATGATCCGCAAATGTCCCCGCCCGGTTTCAACCAGTCCGTCACAGCGGAGCTTTGAAAGCGTGCGGCAGACATGTACCGATGTCAGGCCAAGCGCATCGCCGATATGTTCCTGATTCAACGGAAACGGGAGTGCGCCGTCAGCATCGGGGCTAGCGCTCCGCCGTATGCGGCGGTCCATCCGCAGCAGAAAATGGGCGATGGCTTCGCGGGCCGTCCGGCGACCGATGTCGGTCAGCGTATCGAAGGCGCCCAGTAGCGCTTCGTTGGCGGCATCGAGAAGGGTCACAGCGCTATCGCAGCCGCCATGGAGAAGCTTCACCACGCGGCTCAGCGGTATGATGGCAATCTCGGCCGGGGTGATGGCCTCGGCGGAAAAGGCGAACGGCATCGTGGGATGAGCGCGGTAGCCGAGAACCGCTCCCGGCAGGGCGAAATCGAGAATTTGTCGCCGCCCATCCTCAAGAATCCGATGCTGAAACAGCCAGCCGCTGAGCACGACATAGAGATTGTCCGAGGTTTCGCCTTCGGCGAAAAGCTCTGCCCCGGCGGCAACGAAGCGCCTGTCGGAAGCATGCTTGCGGGCAATATCGAGAATATCGTTTTGCATTCCACTAGTGGCCGGCTTTGTATTCTGGTTGAATCCGTCCGGCTGAGGATTGTAGGCGGGGCGGAGCGAAACAGGTCTGATCCGGGTTTCGATGTCGATTCGTGCAGTAGCCATGGGTCCCTCCCTCAATTAGACTTCGACTATGACGGAGCGGCGCCGGCTGCAAAATACGTATCACTACGTGTATGGGATTCAGGCCAGTCCGGCTTGGGGCAAAAAGGCATGCCGCGCGCTACCTTGTTCCGGGGAACACACAGTTCAATGACGCTTCAGACAGACAGTCTTTTACTGCACACGATCATCGAGACGTCGCCGGATGGGATTGTTACGATCAATGCCAATGGTGTGATTGAATCGTTTAATCCGGCATCGGAAGACCTGTTCGGTTATCACGAAGAAGAAGTTGTCGGCAAAAACGTAAATATGCTGATGCAGGAGCCTTATCAAAGCGCACATGACGGCTACTTGGCGCGCTATCTTGCGACTGGCGATAAGCACATTATCGGCATCGGTCGTGAAGTCACCGCACAGCGCAAGGATGGTACGATTTTTCCGATAGAGCTGGCGGTCGGCGAGATGACGATTGACGGACAAAAGAAATTTACCGGCTTTATCCGTGATATCAGCCGGCGCCGACAGGCCGAGGAGCAGTTGGTGGTAAGCCAGGACCGGTTAAAGGAGCTGCAGTCCGAGATCGTCCATGTGTCGCGGCTGAGCGCGATGGGCGAAATGGCGGCAACCCTGGCGCACGAGCTTAACCAGCCTTTGGCGGCGATGATGAATTATGCACAGGCGACCCGGCGTCTTCTTGCATCATCAACGCTGGAGGAGGCTGAACGTCTTCGTGATTTGATGACCAAGGCGGTGGCGCAGGCTGACCGTGCCGGCCAGATCATTCGCCGGTTGCGCAGCTTTGTCGCGCAGGGCGAAATCGAGCATTCACTCGACGAAATTGGCGACGTCGTCAACGAGGCGTGCGCGCTGGCTCTCATCGGGGCCCGGTCGGACGGGGTCGATACAGTGATGCTGCTGGCCGACGATTTGCCGGCGGTCGTGATTGATCGGGTTCAGATCCAGCAGGTGCTGGTGAATCTCATTCGCAACTCTCTGGACGCCACGATCGATCAGGAGCGGCGGATGATTTCGATTGCGACCGCGCTTGGTGAGGATAGCACCCTTGTCGTATCAGTCGCTGATAATGGCCCCGGGCTTGACGGGGAAGTCGCTGAAAGGCTTTTTCAACCGTTCAACAGCAGCAAGGCGGATGGAATGGGAATAGGGCTCTCAATCAGTCGGACTATTATCGAGCAGCATGGCGGCCGAATCTGGGCAACACCGAATGACGGTGGCGGCGTGATTTTCAGCTTCACCCTGCCAGTCGACAGATAAGGGGGACGGGACGTGGCACAGGATAGAGTCGTTTGTATCGTCGACGACGATGAAGCGGTGAGAGATTCTCTCCAGATTCTTCTGGAGACGATGGGCTATCCCGTCCAGTCGTTTGAGTCGGGGCCCGAATTTCTGGAGGCCTGCGTTGCGCTGGACGCGGGCTGCGTCCTGCTTGACATACGGATGCCTAAAATGAGCGGCATGGAAGTGCAAAAAAGGCTGAACGACATACGGCCAGACTACCCGGTGATCATCGTGACCGGGCATGGCGACGTCACGCTGGCGGTTCAGGCGATGCGGGCAGGCGCCGCCGATTTTATCGAAAAACCGTTTCAGGAAGACGCGCTGCTCGCCAGTGTCGAGCATGCGCTGTCGCTTGCCGAACAGGCGCATCTTCAGGGCGAGGTCGTTGCGGCGGTCAAACAGAATATCGAACGGTTGACCCCGCGGGAGCGGGAAGTCTTCGATCAGCTTATCATTGGTCATGCCAACAAGGTCATCGCCCGCGCGCTCGAGTGCAGCCCCCGCACGGTCGAAATACATCGCGCCCGGGTGATGGAAAAGATGGAGGCAACCAGCGTCGCGCAGCTTGTGCGGATGGCGCTGGTCGTAGGCATTGAGATAGCCGCCAATTGAAAGACCGGATTGACGGGTCGGCCTAGGTAGTCATCCGTATTTTACAAATTCTCCGATAATCGCATTCTGTAAACATGCCGCTATGGATGGGATCCTGTGATCCCGCGCGGTGCTGGAATCGGAAAGCTGGAGAGTGCGTGGTGCGGGCTATGGACGAAGCCGTCTCGGTTTATGTCGTCGATGACGATGACGCGGTGCGGGATTCACTGCGGGCGCTGCTGGAACCGGAGGGGTTTTTCGTCAAGCCCTACGCGTCCGTCAACGCATTTCTGGACGATATGGACGAAAACACGCCCGGGACCGGAGGTCCGGCCTGTTTATTGCTCGATCTCAACATGCCGGGCAGAGGCGGCCTTGATCTGCTGGCTGTCCTGGCGGAGCGGGACAGTGATCTCCCGGTCGTCGTGATGACAGGGACTCTCGATGAGGGAACGAGAACCCGGGCGCTTTACAGAGGCGCCGTCGCATTTCTGGAGAAGCCCGTCGATGCCGATCAGCTGATCGATACTCTGAGACATGCTTGCGCACCCGTTAATCGGACCGTGGGGATCGTCCATGAGGAATGAGGGCGAAGTTTACGTTTGGGATCAGTTCATACGTGCCTTCCACTGGTTGCTGGTCGCGACATTTACCGTCGCTTTTGTCACCGAAGACGATTTTCTCGACCTCCATGTCTGGGCCGGCTATGCCGTCGGCGCACTGGTCGTCTGTCGTAGTTTTTGGGGCTTTGTCGGACCCCGTTCTGCGCGCTTCTCTGATTTTGTGACCCACCCCCGGCGGGCGCTTGCCTATGTCCTTGATCTCTTGATGCTACGCGCCGAGCGTCATCTCGGCCATAGCCCCGGTGGCGGCGCGATGGTCGTGATCTTACTGGTAAGCCTTCTTGTCACGGTTGCGACGGGCATAATTGCCTATGGCGCGGAGGAACATGCAGGGCCGCTTGCCGGATGGTTTTCTGGCGGTAGCGGGTGGATCGGCAAACTTATGGAGGAGGTGCATGAGCTTTTTGCCAATCTCACTCTGGCGCTGGTGATCGTCCATATTTGTGGCGTGGCGCTCGCCAGCCTTGTTCATCGTGAGAACCTGGCGCGTTCGATGATCTCAGGCTTCAAGAGGCGCTTGTGATAACCTCGAATACAGCGAAGACCGTGTGAAGGCTTCTTTGCCGTCGGCCGAGCATCAT
>JBLHKG010000091.1:0-7140 GCA_047619835.1 Alphaproteobacteria bacterium | reverse complement strand
GCTACAGCGCGCGGGCGCGCAAGCTGGCGGTCTATAGCCGCTACAACAAGTTCCAGACATGGCTGGGCGGGCAGGTTATGGATGCGTCCGGGCCGATACGGCGACTGATCATCGACAAGCTGATTGCTGATGGCCCGACAATCGACGAGCTGATGCATGACGATGCCGTGGTGGAGCAATGGGTCCGGGATACCGTTGTTGGCCACTGGCATGCGTCCTGTAGCTGCCGTATGGGGGCGCCGGACGATCCCGGAGCGGTGACCGATCCACATGGACGGGTCTATGGCGTATCGGGTCTCCGGGTGTGCGATGCATCGATCTTTCCGACGGTGCCCTGCGCCAACACTAATATTCCGACCATTATGGTGGGTGAAAAGCTCGCTTCTCTCATGCTGGCGGAATAGCCGCCTGCCCCTGAGCGACCCGAAATGGGTGGAGGCGGGCGGTATACCCACGCGCTATTTTGGAGCCGGGCTGGTGTGGCGAAGAGGAAGAATTGTGAGAGATGATTTGAGTCAAAAAACCCCGGCACGGCTTTCAACACCGTGTCGGGGTTTTTCTTTCCGCGTAAGCGGATGCTGAACTAGGCCAGGCTCTTCAGATCGGCAAGAACCTCGTCCGGATGATCCGCCGGTTTTACGGTGGCATAGGCCTTGGCGATCTTGCCGTCGGGGCTGATCAGCACCGAGACGCGGCTTGACCGGGCTGAATCAGCCTCGGCCGCGCCATAGGCGATCGACATTGCCTTGGATTCATCGCTTAACAGATCGTAGGGGAAGCTGAATTTGTCCCGGAATGCCTTGTTGTCGGCAACCGGGTCGCAGCTTATGCCGACGATCGCGGCGTTCAGTTTCTCAAAGTCCTGGATTCTATCACGGAATCCGTTTCCTTCGACAGTTCACCCAGGGGTATCGGCTTTTGGATACCACCAGAGCAGGGCATAACGGCCCGCGAAATCGTCGAGCGTGACGGTTGTTCCGTCCTGATTGCTCACCGAAAACGCTGGCGCCTGTGCCCCTTCATTGACTAAAGCCATGAGAGCTCCTTTGTCTTCACTCGTTTACAGACGTTCATATGAACGGGTTCAATCGTATCACGGAAATTCCAGGATGCACCTGCCATGAAAGAAGTCACCGCCGATATCGAAACCGAAGACGGCATGATGCCGACCTTCATCACCCATCCTGAGGAAGGAGGGCCGTTCGCGCCGATCATCCTTTTTATGGATATCTGGGGCATCCGCGAGGAATTGCGCGAAGTGGCGCGGCGCATCGCGACGGTGGGTTATTGTTGTCTGCTGCCCGATTTCTACTATCGGCAGGGCCGCGTCAGCACCGAATTTCGCAATGACGATGGCCGAATGATCTCGCTTCATAAGCTCGACCCTGACAGGGAGAAGATGGTCCATGTGCCGCGCGCTAAGGTTAGCAACGCGATGTTGATGAAGGATACTTTTGCGTTGCTGGCGCAAATTGACGCGATGGGGAGCGCGCGGCCCGGGCCGGTGGGATCGATCGGCTGGTGCATGGGGGGCTGGCTGGTCGTCAGTGCAGCGGGACAGTTCCCCGAACGGCTTCAGGCCGGCGCCTCACTGCACGGTACAAGATTGATCTCGGATGCAGCCGATTCGCCCCATCTGTTAGCGAGCAAGTTCCGGGGGGAACTCTATTGCGGCTTTGGTGCACGGGATCATTTTTCGCCTCCGGAGCTGATCGCCGAGATGTCGGCGCTGCTTGACCCGTTGCCGGTGACTTACAGTCACGTCGTTCACGAAAACGCGGAACATGGCTACGCGTTGCCCGACCGCGATATCTATGATTCTCAGGCGGCTGCGGGCGACTGGGAGCGTATTTTTCCGATGTGGCGGCGGGTATTGGGCGAGGGGTAGCTGCTATTCGCCTTTAAACCGGCGCTGCAACATTGTGAACGCGTTATAGATGAACTGGGTTCCCATATTAACGACCACGATCCGGAACAGGTGAAACGCGATCACCATCGGAACGCCAACCTGCAGTGCCTGTGCGGTGATCGCCATTTCCGCCAGGCCGCCCGGCGCGGTGGCGATGATCATCGTCGCAATCGGTAGATCGAATGCCCAGACGAGGCACAGCGCCACCGCGATTGAGGCAACTAGAATAAAAACCGCGTTGATCATCGCGAACGGAATGAACATTTTGTGTTTGATGAAGAAGGCACGCTCATAACGTTCGCCGAGAATGAGTCCGAACATCAGCTGGGCGAAATCGGTCATCCAGCCGGGTACCGATGACAGCTCGATACCGGCGATCGTCAGTCCTGCGCCCATGAAAATGGGCATCATCATATAGCCGTTATGGAGGTGCAGCCGTTCGGATATCTCACCGACCGCGAATCCTGCCGCCAGCCAGATTATCAGCACCGGTAAATCGAATGGCAGCTTCGGGATGTAGGGCGAGGCATCAAGCGGGATGCCGCCATAGGTCAGCGAAAACGGTACGACAATGACGACAAGACAGACCCGAAGGCTATGGGTTACAGCGACGGGGGGGACCTGCGCGCCATATTTCTGCGCCAGGTTGGCCATGGCCATTGATCCGCCGGGGATCGATGAAAAGAAAGCTGATTTTCCGTCGACACCGGAGGCCTTGCTCAGTGTTGCTGCCCCCAGCCCTCCGATGACGAAGGCTGCCACGGTTGCCAGGACAATGGCGCCGATATTGGCCCCCAGCACGGCCACGACAGGCGGCGTAAAATAGAGCGACACTGCGGAGCCGAGAATGACCTGTCCCAGCTGGCGTCCATAGGGAATGGAGTGGACGCGGATGCCCATCAGATTGATGGTTGCGACGGCGACCATCGGGCCGACCATCCAGGGGATCGGTGTATCAAGCCAGTCGAACAGCGCGCCGGCTGGGAGCGCGACGGCGAGGGCGCGCAGCATGCCGGGAAATCGGTCGCGCAAGGCGTTCAGGTCGATCATGAAGGGGTGGGCTTTACTAGGGGAGTACGCAGTGGAAGGACTATTTTAGTCGGTCCAGACTCGATTGGCGAGCCACCTTGCAAACTCATCCCTACAAGGCGTGCGATTTTAAAAATCATCAGGAACAGGCGTGTCGAACAACGATATAGGCACAGGAACGGAGAGCTTTATGGCAGACGGTTCCTCCTCGGCAGCAGCGTGGAATGCATCGTGGCGGTCGGCGCTGGGCTCAATTGAACAGAGAGAAAAATGGCGATTCGTGCCAAAGCACCGGCACGACCATATTGAATAACAGATAGAGCACGGCGGCGGAAACAGCGGTGTAGACCAGAGTTAATCTCCAACCGACCTTGCCCCATACCCGAAGATACAGCGCGACGAAACATACCAGCGCAATATACTGGCCGATGATCAGAGTGGCGCCAACGATTCCCAACATCCATAAATAAAACTTGCCGCCGCGCAGAAGGCCTGCGGTATGTGCCGTGGCGGCATCGGCCTCAGGGCCTGCCGGGATTGCTTTGCGTTCGCGAACGGCTTTGGCATCACGCCAGATGATAATTAGCAACAGCGCTATTGCCGGCAGGGTCGCCACCAACGGCATAAAACGTGCTGCCGGTACCCAGGTGAGCGCGACCATTGCCGCTCCCGCGAAAATCACGAGAAGCAGAATGTCGAAAGGTAGCGCGAGGCGTGGATTGTCTATATCCGCACCATCGCCGACTTCCTTTATGTTCCCATCTGCGCGATTCTTGTTCGCCTTGCGCCATGCCGTGATCAAGGTGAACAGGATCAGGGCAACGATGATCAGGACAATCGGTCGGGTTATGAAATCCCATCCATAGGTCTGCATCCCGATATGCAGACCATTTTCCATAATGATACCGAGAATGAAACCGAGCACCATCGGTGGGCGCGACCAGCCGCTGATCTTCATGACCCAGCCAATCAGGCCGAATACCAGCAGGGAGATCCAGTCCCCGAGTACGCCATTGCCGATCCAGGCTCCCATGAATACGAACAGCAGGATCGCCGGTACGAGGTAGTGCCCGGGCAGGAATGTCAGCTTGGCAACCTGATTGCCCCAGGCCATCAGCAACCCTGCGCCAAGGATATTGGCGATGACCAGCGTCCAGACCAGGCTGAAGCTGATATCGAGGCTTGTGGTCAGCATTTGGGGACCTGGCTCAAGCCCCTGGATCAGAAAGGCGCTTAAAAGGATTGCCATTGCGGCGCTGCCCGGAATGGCGAAGGCAATTGTCGGCAGCAAGGCGCCGCCTTTCATCGCATTATTGGCGGCTTCGGGCGCGATCACGCCGCGGATGTCGCCTTTGCCGAATTGTGATTTATCCTTTGCCGATTGCACGGCGTGGCCATAGGCAACCCAATCGACGATGGATCCGCCGAGACCCGGCAGCATGCCGATATAGACGCCGATGGCTGTGCAGCGGATACCGAGCCACCAGTGACGCCCGGCATCCCGGACGCCGTCCATCATGCCGGAACCCGCTTGGGCGACACGGCTGATCGAGGCTCCGCGGCTGGCAAGGTCGATCATTTCCGGCAATGCAAACAGGCCGAGTACGACGGGGACCAGCGGCAACCCGTCCAGAAGGTAGTTTGCCTCAAATGTGTAGCGCGGCACGCCCCCGAATGCGGAGTAGCCGACCAGTCCCAGCAGCAGGCCGAAACAGGCGGACGCCATTCCCTTAAAGATCGAGCCGCCTGACAGAGAGCCGACCATCGTTAGCCCCAGTACCGCGAGCATGAAGAATTCCGGCTCGGCGAAGGAAAGGATGAGCGGTTTGACGATCGGAATTGAGACGGCGAGGAAGACCGCGCCCAGCACGCCGCCGATCATCGAAACCGTGTAGGCGGCCCCGAGCGCGCGCGACGCCTCGCCCCTTTGCGCCATCGGATAACCATCGAGGATGGTTGCCTGGCTGGCCGCTGTCCCGGGAACGCCGAGCATAACTGACGAAAGAGTGTCCGCCGTGGTTGTCACCGCATACATCCCGAGCAGGAACGCGAATGCAGAGCCTGGCGCCATACCGAAAGTGAACGGCAGGAGAATGGCCATGCCGACCAGCCCTGACAGGCCCGGTACAGCGCCGAAAAACATTCCCAGCATGACGCCGAGCAGCAGGTAAGCAGGCGCCGGCCACTGAACGACCAGCATGAGCCCATCGATAACAGCTTCGAACATTTTCGTCCTTCGGATTTAAGAGAAGAAACGGCCGGAACGCTTGAACTCGTCCCGGCCGCCCTTCAGGTCAAATAACGACCGGTCATGCAGCTTAACGAACCACGAGCGACTGCATGAATTTCTGGATCTCAGGCTTCACCGTTAGCAGGTCGTCAACCACTGCCTGAGCCTCTTCGCCGTTCAATGACACGAGCTCACTGGCATTCTGTTTTCTGTATTCCGCCCGATAGCCTGCATCCTTCGTCGTTTTGTTCCATGCAAGGCGTAGGTCCTTGATTGCCTGTTTCGGCACACCCTTTGGTACGACGAGGATGCGCAGGATCTGGCGCATCTTGGCGAATTTCAGGAAGGTTCCCCAAGCCAGAGGCTCGGGTTTTTTGCCTTTGCCGAATTTGGACTGATAGAGGGCAAGGAAGGTCGGAATATCCTTCGACACCGTGTCGGAATGCAGGAGCCTGCCATCCTTGGTCGGCACGCCAATATGGAAGAGGGGAACCGAAACACCTTCCTTGATCAGCAGGGGAACCACGCCATTATGATATCCAGTTAACGAATCCTCGGTGTACTGAATGCCGTTCTGCAGGATCGCCCGGCGGATGGAATTCGCGCCCTTGAAGCCGGTGACATGCTCATGCTTGATTCCGAGCAGCTTAAGCGTCAGCCGGATCGATAAATCCTTGGAACTGGTCGGAGCATGGCCAGCCGATTTAAAGACCTTCGTTATCTTGAGAAAGTCAGTTGGCTTGTTGATGCCGCCCTTGAGCGCGTCCTTGCGGATATGGGCAATCTGCTGCTGGCCGATTGCGCCGATGAAGATCAGGTCCTTGTGGGTGACCGTCAGCTCCTTGGCTTTCGTCAGTTCCGCCATCGCTGCAATGGTAAAGATGCCCATTACCGAGCCGTTTTTGTTGGCTGCCTTTACGATGTAGTTGGTCGCGACGACACCACCGGCGCCCGGCATGTTGCGGACGACTGTCCGTGGCTTGCCGGGGATATGTTTGTCCATGAAGCGGAGCACCGAGCGCCCCTGAACATCGGTGTTGCCACCGGCGCCGTAATTGATAATGACGTTGAGTGTTTTGCCCTTGTAAAACTGCGCCGTGGCGGCCCCGGCGGATATGCCCAGGATCCCGGCCGCCGCCGCGCCCAAAATCAAGGTTTTGGCGGTTAGCGAACTGTTTATACGCATTTTAATAGCCTCCCTATAATTACCTGTTGTCCAGGCGCTTACACGCACCTCACGGGAAGGAAGGCTACGCGGTGAATACGGTTGTCGCAAGGGCGGTGGGGTGATTTTGGGGGGTCCCAAGCTCTCCTCCGGTCCTTGTCTTGCGATCAGACTCTGAAAGGGGTTCCCCTGACACCGGAACAAGCGTAAGCGCTTTGCTCATGACGGATGATCTAGACGAACAGGTGCTTGCGCGCCGACGGGTTATGGTACTCGCCGGGACTGTGACGATTCTGCTGGTGAGCGCCGGCGGTATGTATTTGATCGTTGTCGCGCTCAAGGATGTGGCGCAGGAATTCGGCTGGCCGCGCGCGGTGCCGTCCTTCGCTTTTTCCCTGCAGTTCATTGGCTCGGGCATTGGTGGCGTGATCATGGGCCATGTGCTCGACCGCTTTGGCTATATTGTGCCGGCGGTGGTCGGCACCATTTGTGTTAGTGCAGGCGCAATTCTGGCGAGCCACATCGATTCCGCCTGGCAGCTCTACATGATCTATCTGTTTTTTTTCGGCCTGTCGGGGCAGGGGAGCCTTGCCGCACCGGCGCTGGCCAATGTCGCGCGCTGGTATGACAAAAAAAGAGGTCTCGCGGTCGGAATTGCGTCGAGCGGACAGGCGCTTGCCGGGATCATCTGGCCACCGGTGATGGGCGCGGTTTTGCTCGCCATCGGTTGGCGCGACATGTTTTTCTGGTATGGCGTGTTTGCCTTTTGCGCGATGGTGCCGCTGTGTTTCGCCGTCCGCTTCAAGC
>JBLHKG010000090.1:0-7215 GCA_047619835.1 Alphaproteobacteria bacterium | reverse complement strand
CTGGCACAGGCCCCTCCGACTCCCCCAATGTGCTGGTTCGGCTGCTCGATTTTACAGTTGATTAAAGACTCCCATTCGAGAAAGCCCGGCTTATGCCGGGTTTTTCTTGTTGGAGCGGGATTTTCTTGTTGGAGCGGGATTTTCTCGTCGAAGGAGGTCAGTCGCCGAAACGAAGATTGATATTGAAGGCGATCGAGATCCGCTCGCCGGTGCCCCGGAACGGGTTCACATAGTGATAGATAGTTACTAGCGCCTGGTTCAGCGCGTCAGCATTCTCAAACACCCGCTGAAGGATGGGAGGAGCAATACATTGCCCGGACCGGCATAATGATTGCGCACGCGATTTTCCCCGTTACCCTTTGGCGACCGGCACGGTGAGCAGAACATCGCCGGTTTTCAACCCCGCCTCTGTGGCAAACTCTTCCCCCGAAACTTTCTGGCGCGACTCGCAGCGGACGCGCTGGATTTGAATGCCGCCGGATGAAGCCGCGACGGTGAAGCTGTCGGAATCGATGGCGGTGATTTCGCCCGGTCTGCCATTTGCCTCACCGGCGAGCCGGCAGTCGAAGATTTCCACCGTCCGTCCGCCAAAGCTCGTCCACGCGCCGGGCTGAGGATTGGCGCCGCGGATGAGGTTATAGACCTGCTGCCCCGGTAGCGCCCAATCGATGCCGACATTTTCCTTGCGGCACCAGCTTTCGTATGTCGATAACGCTTCATCCTGGATGATCTTCGGCGCCTTGCCGTCCCGCACCAGATCAACCGCCTCGATCATCGCGTCCACGCCCATCGGAAACAGCCTGTCGAAATAGATCGAACCCAGCGTATCGTCGGGCCCGATATCCACTTCCTTCTGAAGCAGCACCGGTCCGGTATCGAGGCCGTTATCCGGCCAGAAGATCGTCAAACCGGTCTTGCTCTTGCCCTCGATGATCGGCCAGTTGATCGAGCTCGGCCCGCGATGCAGCGGCAGCAGGGAAGGGTGGTACTGGATCGAGCCGAGCTTCGGTACATAAAGGAAATCCTCAGGCACGAATTTCAGCACATAGGCCATGACGGCGAGGTCCGGCTCCAGCGACTTAACGTGCTCAACGACCTCTTCTGTCTTGAAGCTTTTCGGCTGAAACACCGGCAGATCATGGGCCCGCGCCGCTTCGGTCAGCTTGTCGACCCGGCCATCCTTGTCTGCCGGACAATAGACTCCGACGATGTTCTCGCCGCGCTCAACCAGCTTCTCCAGCACGGCGGCGCCGAAGGGTTGCATGCCGTTGACGATAATTCTCATACTTAAATTCTCCTGTTTCGCCCGACGTTAAATCAGCGCGTTGGTCTTTGCCGCCATAATGAAATCGTTTTCATGCAGACCCTTGATCTTGTGGGTGAAGAAAACGACATCGGCATAGCCCCAGCCAAAGCTGATATCGGGATGATGGCCTTCTGCCTCGGCAAGCGCGCCGAGCCGGTTTACAAAATCCAGCGCCGCGACAAAATCGCCAAACGTAAAATGACGAGAGATCCGGTCACCAGCGTCGGACAGCGCCCATCCCGGCACCTGATCCATCAAGGTGACGGCGTCGGCAAGGGGCAGGGCAGGCATCCCGCCCTGGCAGGGGATGCAGGTCTTTTGTGTCAAGCTCATGCGCGCGCTCTTTCATCAGATAAACTTGTCACAAGGGTACAATCCTCCGGCGTCGGGGACCAGAGGCTGATTAGGCGAATATCCGGCAAAAATTTCCAACCCGCTCACGCTTGCGCGTCGCTTCAGGGTCCCGCTTGCGCGTCTCGGGAGAGCGATGCACACTTGAAGGATCAAACAGGGAGAATTTCAATGCCACAGGATGCCGCACCCGCAAAAGTCTTTCTCGATTACACTCAGGAAGAGCTCGACTGGCAGTACGACCACAGCAAGCGCTTTGCCGACCCCAATGTCTTTCAGAATGAACGCAGCGAGGCGAGCCGGCTGGCGCGTGAGAAAATCAAGGGGCACCTCAACGTGCCCTATGGCGATCATGCCGACGAGGTGGTTGATATCTTCCCGGTCGAGGGCGACGGCAAATCGCCGGTCATCGTGTTTTATCACGGCGGCGCGTGGACCCGTGGCAGCAAGAACGGCTACAGCTTCGGCGCCGCGGCCTTTGCGCCCCGTGGCGTCGCCTGGGTCGCGACCGAGTTCACCAAGGTGCCCGACGGCACGCTGAGCAATCAGGCGCGCCAGAACCGCGACGCCACCGCCTGGGTCTATAACAACGCCGACACATACGGCATTGACCGCGATCGCATCTATATCGCCGGCCATTCCTCCGGTGGGCATATGACGGGCATGGTGCTGGTGACCGATTGGGAAAAGCTCTACGGGCTGCCCAAAAACCTCGTGAAGGGCGCCACCGCGATCAGCGGCATGTACGACCTCGAAGCGGTCTATCTCAGCTATCGCAACAAATATCTCAGCCTGTCCGAAGAGGACTGGCGCGAAAACAGCTCGATCTTCGACATCCAGCCCAATTGCGGCATCCCGCTGCTTATCGGCTGTTCCGAACATGACACGGCCGAGTTCCATCGCCAGCCAGAGGAGTTCCTCAAGGCATGGACGGCGGCCGGCAACGAGGGCGAGTTCATCGAACTGATGGACCGCCATCATTTCACCGGCAGCATGTGCTACGGCGATCCCGACCATGAGCTGTTCCAGAAGATGTGCAAGATGATCGGGGTATAGCCGACGAGGATGCTTCGTCCGTCGAGACAGCCTCAGACCGGTTCGGCTGATTCCGAATCTGCATTGGCGCTCAATGCCTCGCCATCGCCATCCTGCTGGCGGCGCCACATCGCTGCATAGAGGTGATTTCTGGCCAGCAGATCGTCATGGCGGCCGCGCTCGACGATCTTTCCCTGCTCCAGCACGATAATTTCATCGGCATCGACCACGGTTGATAGTCGGTGGGCGATGACCAGCGTCGTATGATCAGCGGAGACCTTGCGCAGCGCCGCCTGAATTTCACGCTCGGTATGGGTATCGAGTGCCGACGTGGCCTCATCGAATATCAGAATGCGCGGGTTCTTCAGAATGGTGCGGGCAATCGCCACGCGCTGTTTTTCACCGCCGGACAGCTTGAGGCCGCGTTCCCCAACCATGGTGTCGTAGCCGTCGGGCAGATCGACAATGAAATCATGGATCGAGGAGAGCCTTGCGGCAGCTTCGATCTCTGCCGCGCTGGCGCCGGGCCGACCATAGGCGATGTTGTAATAGATCGTGTCGTTAAACAGCACCGTGTCCTGCGGCACGACGCCGATCGCCGCACGAACGCTTTTCTGGGTGACGCGGCGGATATCCTGCCCGTCGATGCGAATGCTGCCGGCTGAGGCATCGTAGAACCGGAACATCAGCCGCGCGATGGTCGATTTACCGGCGCCGCTGGATCCCACAATGGCGAGCTTGTGCCCGGCCGGGATGTTAAACGAGATGCCCTGAAGTATTTCGCGGCGCGGATCATAGGCAAAGCAAACATCCTCGAACTTTACAACGCCCGGACCCTCGGGGAGGGGCAGGGCGTTGTCGTCATCCGCCACCTCCTGATTGATTTCCAGAAGATTGAACATCGCCTCCATATCAATCAGCGCCTGTTTGATCTCGCGATAGGCATAGCCAAGAAAATTGAGCGGCTGAAACAGCTGGATCAGATAGGTGTTCACCAACACGAAATCGCCAATTGTCATCTCGCCGGCAACAACGCCGTTGGCGGCCAGAACCATCATCAGCGTCAGCCCGCCACCGATAATCCCGGCCTGACCGACATTGAGAAAGGAAAGGGAGGTTTTGTTGAGAACTGCGGCGCGCTCATAATTTGCCAGCGCACTGTCGAAGCGAAGCGCTTCATGCTCCTCATTGCCAAAATATTTGACGGTCTCGTAGTTCAGCAGGGAGTCGATGGCCCGGGTATTCGCCTGCTGATCGGTTTCGTTCATCTGGCGGCGGAATTTGATGCGCCATTCGGTGACCGTAACGGTAAAGGCGATATAGCTGGTGACCGTCAGAAAGGTGACCAGCCCGAACCAGAAATTAAACATGGCCCAGAGAATGCCGCACACCATCGTGATTTCGAGCAGCGTCGGCAGAATGTTGAACAGCATGAAGTTGAGAAACAGATCGATCGCCTTGGTGCCGCGCTCGATCGCCCTCGTCAGCCCGCCGGTCTGCCGCTCAAGATGAAATCGCAGCGACAGCGCATGAAGATGGCGAAAGGCGCTCAGGGCGACGGTGCGGATCGCTCGCTGACCGACCTTGGCAAAGATCGCGTCGCGGAACTCGGCGAAGGCTATCGTCATCACCCGGACAAGGCCGTAGGCAATCAGCAGCCCCAGCGGCAGGGCGACGATGGTGCCCACTTCACCGACCAGCAGGTCGACCGCATCCCGGTACAGGACCGGCACAGTGACGTTGGCAAGCTTCGCCAGCGCCAGACACGACAGCGCCGCCACGACGCGCACCTTCATTTCGGCGACGTCCGCCGGCCACAGATAGCGTCCCAGATTGCGCAGGACGCCCCATTCGAAACCGCCGTCCGTCTTGCGGCCCGATAAAGTCCGTCCTGCCGTTGTCATTATGTCGCCTTATCGTTTGCGGGAAGATCGATATAGGCCGGTCAACGGCCTACGGCCAGCCCCCGACTCGCGCGTGATAACATGGAATGGTAAATTCAGTTGAGCCAGGAGCGAGAGGCTCCTATCAATTGCCCATGTTCATACTGTCCAAAATATTCCTGTTCGTGATCAATCCCGGCGTTTGGGTAGCGTGTGTCCTGTTCATCGGAACAGTGCTGCTCTGGACCCGCCGCAAGTCATTGGGACGATCAATCGTTACCGCCATGACGGTATTTTTAACCCTGATCGCCGTTCTTCCAGTGGGGCAGATCATGCTGGGACCGTTGGAAAATCGATTTCCAGCTACTGATAAAGTGGATGGGCAGGTGCATGGGATCATCGTTCTCGGCGGCACCATCTCCCAACATTTGACGGCAGACAGAGGGCAACCAGCCTTAACCGACGGCGCTGAAAGGCTGACGGAATTCGTCAAGCTGGCGCGAGACTATCCCGCCGCAAAGCTGATCTTTACCGGCGGATCGGGAAAAATTTTCGGGCAGGCATTAAAGGAGACGGATACGGCGCGGCTGTTTTTCAAAAATATGGCGCTCGATATCGAGCGCGTGACCTTCGAATCGGAATCGCGCAATACCCTGGAAAATGCCCGGTTCAGCTATCGCCTGATGAAACCCTCTCCCCGGGAGCGATGGATTTTGATTACGTCAGCCAGCCACATGCCCCGCGCCATGGGGGTCTTTCGCAAGGCTGGATGGAAACCTTTGGCCTACCCGGTCGATTTCCACACATTGAAGGATTACGCGTGGGGCCCCGGTTTTGATCTGGTTGGGGGACTGAGCGCGCTCAGCCACGGCCTCTATGAATGGTTCGGGCTTGTGAGCTACAGACTTCTCGGTCGGACGAATGACATATTCCCGGCGCCTCATCCTGCGGTGCCCCATCCTTCGGCTCCGTGAGACTGTCGATTGATTGCCCGATTCGCCGGGCTGTGGCACACAGGTGACAGTCGATTCCAGAAAGGGACGCTCCGCCATGCGCCAGATTGCCGACGCCCGGATTGCCGCGCGCTGGGGCCTAGTGGCAATTGCTCTTCTTATGCTCGGTGCGGTCGGCCCGGCGAGGGCGGTAAGCGCCGTTCCGGGATTCGATACGTGGCTAGACGAGGTTCGCACGGAAGCCCGCAAAAAGGGGATAAGCGAGGACGTCATTAAAAGCGCCCTGAGCGATGTAACGCCGGTTCAACGGATACTGAAACGCGACCGCAATCAGGCCGAATTCAAGCTTACCCTCGACACCTACATGAAGCGGGTGATTACCACGAACAACGTCACCCGTGGCCGCAACATGGCTCAAAAACACCATGAATTGCTCAAGAAAATATCCGCCCGTTACGGGGTGCAGCCGCGCTTTGTGCTCGCCATATGGGGAATTGAAACCCGCTTCGGGCTGGTAAAGGCCTCCATGCCGGTAATTCCCGCCGTCGCCACCCTGGCCTTTGACCGCCGCCGGTCAAAATATTTCCGTCAGCAGCTGTTTTCGGTCCTCTGGATGCTGCATCACGGCCATATCGATCTGCCAAACCTCAAGGGATCCTGGGCCGGCGCGATGGGCCAGCCTCAATTCATGCCCTCCAGCTACCTCGCCTATGCACAGGATTTCGATGGCGATGGGCGGCGCGATATATGGAACAACACCGGCGATGTGCTGGCCTCGATTGCCAACTATCTGGCCAAACACCGCTGGTCCGCCGATCAGACGTGGGGGAGGGAAGTGCGATTGCCCGACAATTTCGCCTCCGTCATTGGACCCGGCGAACGCCGGGCGGCCAGGGGATGTCGGGCCAAGACGTCGAAGCTACGAGCCCTGAAAGACTGGCAGGGCCTGGGCGTCCGACGCGTCGACGGAAGCAATCTGCCGACCCGGAAGATCGAAGCCTCGCTGGTAAGACAGGACGGGCGGGCGTTTCTGGTTTATCGCAACTATGCCTCCGTTATGGCCTATAATTGTGCCCATCTTTACGCCCTCACCGTCGGCATTCTGTCCGACCGGATTGCAGAGAAATAGGAGCAGTGGGAATGGCTCGTCTCACAAGAATAATTGCCCTGATCCTGCCTCTGGGCGCTCTCCTCGGGGGCTGTGCCGAAACACAGTTCGTTATGCATACCGCCAAACAGTTCTCGCCGCTGGCCAATGAAAAGGCCCGTGGAACTTATAAGATCGGCAAGCCTTATAAAATCGCGGGCGTCTATTATTACCCGAATGTTGATTATAATTATTCCGAGGCCGGCGTTGCTTCCTGGTACGGCCCGAAATTTCACGGGCGCCTAACCGCGAATGGCGCGAGATTCGATATGAATGAAGTAACGGCTGCGCACCGGACCTTGCCTCTGCCGAGCATGGTGCGTGTTACCAACCTTCGCAACGGGCGGTCGCTTAAAATTCTCGTCAATGATCGCGGACCGTTTTCGCGCGGACGAATCATCGATCTGTCGCGACGGTCAGCGCAGCTTCTGGGGGTGATCCGCGCCGGGACAGCGCCTGTACGGGTGGAAATCATCGCCGATGAAAGCCGTCAGCTTGCGGCAATCGCTCAGGGAAAATCGGTAAAGCCGATTTCAGCAG
>JBLHKG010000089.1:0-7215 GCA_047619835.1 Alphaproteobacteria bacterium | reverse complement strand
TTTAATCCTGTCCGATCTTGATGAACCGGATAGCATTATCAGAGGACTGGATCTCGGCGCAGTTGATTACGTGACCAGGCCATTTGACCAAAGCGAGTTGATTGCCCGAATTCAGGCGGTGGTGCGACGGGGACACGGCCACTCTGGATCGCTGATCCGTACCGGCAATATCGCGGTCAATCTCGACAGTCGAACGGTTCAGGTTAATGGGGTGCCGGTTCATATTACCGGCAGGGAATTTGGCATCCTTGAGCTCCTGTCGGTGCATAAGGGTACGACGGTGACCAAGGATACGATCCTGACCTATCTTTACGCCGGGATGGTTGAGCCGGACCAGAAGATCATCGATGTTTTTGTCTGCACATTGAGACGGAAACTGTCGGAAGCCGGGCTAGGCGATGACTATATAAAGACCGTCTGGGGACGAGGTTACGTCATGGACGATCCGCCGGAAATTCCGTACACGGCTGTTCATAACGTTTTCGAGCCGGCAGCTCTTTCAACAGTTTGAAGGCGCTCCGCTCGGAGGAAATTCCGGCATCGCCCGGGCTTGCCGCCGCCGCAAGGCTCCGGGGAACCGTCGTGACGTTCGCAGCCGCCGGACGAGAGCGCTCCAACAGCAGCGGCGAGGCGCCGATAGGCTTTAGCAGGGGAACATCCGTGTCCGCCCGCAATCTCCTGCGGTGTGAAGGTGTCGGAAATAGCCGGATATGATGAAATGCTCGCGGAAATCGATCCTGACCTGTCGTTATGATGGTGTCAGGATATCAGCGTGACAATGACGCTGGCATATATGCATCCCAGCATCACAGCCACGGTCAATATGGCGACAGTTAGCCCGAACCGCATCCCGCGTTCGGTGTCTCTGAGGGTTTTTTGATCAATTTTGTGGTCGAATGTTTTAGAGTGTTGCACTGGCCTGTCCTCATCCAAACTCATTTGATAAAGGAAATATAGGATGTGCAAACGTTTGGTACTGTGAGCGGCGTCACAAAACATCAAATGAATTTGCGTAAAAAGCGCGATATAGAGGTTTATGCCGCCTAAATCCGAATTGCGGCGAGGTGACGCCAGATACAATTAGGCTGCGCTATCCCCTGTGGTCGGTTCGCCGAGTTCCAAGGCCACCGAATTCTCCAACCAGGAGACATCCTGAATGATCAGAATCCGCTTGTCTTTTCTGACCACCCCGGCTTTTGCCAGGGCGTTGATTTCCCGCGAAACCGTTTCTCTGCTGCTGCCAACGCGGCTGGCGATCTCGGCGTGGGTGAGAGTGGGGACAATCGTCGAAGAATTGTCACTTATGCCGGAGGCGTGTGCCAGCGACAGAAGTTCGGCATGAATTCGATTATTAACATTCATCGTCGAGAGCACGAATACCCGCTCGTTCAACTGCCGTATGACGCCGGTTAATCGTTTCAGCAACTCCGCCGCGATGCAGGGATGTTTTTCGATTGCCTGCCAGAATGACTCTGCCGACATTGATCCGATAAACGCGTCATCCAGCGCGAGAACGTTGGTCGAACGCGCCTCGCCATCGAGGGCGGCAAACTCGCCAACTATTGTGCCTGGCCCGACATCAACGAAGGATACCTGCTTGCCCAGCTGGGAAAAATTGATCGCCCGCAGGTGGCCCTGAACAACGAAGAACACATCCGTGGATGTATCCATCTGGCCAATGACCTGCTCGCGGGGGGCGACGCGGCGCCAATTACATTGCCGCGCAATGACAGCGCGCTCAGCATCGTTCAATCCCTGAAAGATCGAAATATGATCAAGCGCTGACTCGAATTTAGGGATCATGTCGTGTTAATCCAGCCAGTTCCCATCGGCATGCCTGTCTGAGAGTGTTTCGTATGAAGCGGAAACATGCTGAGCCCCCCCCGAGGGATAGGGATAATCTATCCGAATTTTAATATCTTGAAAGGATATAGTGATGGGGCAAATTGCCTTGGTCGCGGTATCTAGCCTAATATGTTGTCGGCTTGGTCCTCTGGTTCACTCAATTGACGGAGCAGGGCAAGCCGGTCGCCGAGCACCCAGACATGGCTGATCAACGCGTCCCGAAAAACCAGAATGGCCACCCCGGCATAGCGAATTTGCCGTCCGGTCGCCTCAATGCCGAAGATTGTTCCCCGATGGGTGCCGGTATAGGTCAGGCAGGCCGCCAATTTGTCGCCCTCGGCGATTGTTTCTTCGAGGTGATTGTGAAAATCCGGAAAGGCGCTACGCACTGTCTCCGCATATTCGATAAACCCGTCATGACCGGTTTTGTCGATGTCGAGCGATCCGTGAAAGGCGATGTCGTCGGTCAGGAGGTCGCCGATAATGCTGTAATCCCATTGATTCCACAGTTCTTCATAGAATCGTCGGGTCAGGATTTTTCTGTCGTCCAGGTCTGGTTCGCTCATGGTCAGGGTCACATGTACAGCCGAAATTACCTTACCGGACCATCCTTTTGACCAGCTGCTTTACGGTCAGCCCCTGCACAATGATCGAGAACAGGACCACGGCATAGGTGATGCTCAGAATGGTTGGCTTGAAATCATTGTCCGGCAGCGAGAGAGCCAGTGCGACGGCAATGCCGCCGCGGAGGCCGCCCCAGATCAACACAGGCACCGCGCCTTTGGTGAAAACCTCCCAGCGGGACAGAATGGCAATCGGCAAGGCGACGCTGAGGGAGCGGGCGAGAAGCGTCACGGGGATGGCCAGAAGAGCGACGCCGAGATGGCCGAAATTTTCCGCGACCACCAGTACTTCCAGCCCGATCAGCAAGAACAGGACCGAATTAAGAATCTCGTCGATCAGCGTCCAGAAGGTTTGAACATCGTCGCGGGTCTTCTCACTCATGGCGTATTTGACGCCGCGATTGCCGATAAACAGACCGGCGACCACCATCGCAATCGGTCCGCTCATATGCAGAAACAGGGCCAGCGCATAGGTGACCATGACCAGCGCGAGCGTGATCAGAACCTCAAGGCTGGCTTCATCGATGCCATACATGGCGCGGTAACCGATATATCCGGCAACGATGCCAAGCACCGCGCCACCGACTGCTTCGGTGAAGAAGAGTTGGGCGATCGCGGCAACGCCCATCTCCCCACCCTTGCCGCCGCCCTGTCCGCCGGTGTCAGCCAGGGCGATTGCGACGACAACCGTGAAGACCACCACGCCAATTCCGTCATTGAACAGGGATTCTCCGGCCATTTTAGCCTGCAGCGTGTCGGGAACATCGACGGTCTTGAAAAGGCTGAGAACCGCCACCGGGTCGGTCGGGCTGATCAGCGCGCCGAATACCAGGGCCCAGATAAACGGAAAATCGAGACCGAACGATTCCATCACCAACCACATCATCCCGCCGATCACGAAGGTCGAGATCAAGGTGCCGAGACAGGCCATCACGGCGATGGTCAGTCGCCGGGTCCGGAGCGCGGTAAAATCAGCATGCAGCGCGCCGGCAAACAGCATGAAGCTGAGCATCCCGTTCATCAGTGTTTCGTTGAAATCTATTTGCCGCAGGACACCGGTGATGTCCTTGCCGATGTGAAGGGAGGGGTTGATCAGCTCGAGTCCGATAATCGACAGCGATGCGGCAAGCGCGATCACCACCAGCCCGATGGTGTGCGGCAGGTGTAAAACCCGGTGGTTGAAGTAGCCGAACAGGGCGGACAGCCCCACTAGAATGGCGGCAATGGTGAAGACGTTCATCGTTCCCTGTTAATCATTGCCTGAGCCTTTTTGCCCGCTCATAAATCTTTATCGCAAGGATTTTGTCCCTTGGATCTTTGGTCTATCATGTTCCTCGGGAGGCCGCCCAAAAAAGGCGCGGCACCATGCGGAGGACTTTACCATGGATAGTGGCGTCGAGCGGACACGGGAACTGCCTGTCCAGCAAATCACCATCAAGACCGATACGCGGGACATTCTCGCCAAGGAAACCAAATATCAGCGTGATAATCGGTTCGCCGACTGGACCATCGTCGATGTCGATGCCCATCATTCGGAAATGAGTTCATGGCGTGAGGTCATGGAGTATCTCGATGACCCGATCCTCAAGCATTATGCCGATGAATTTCAGTCGCGCACCGGTGGCTCGCCGGGCCTGTCCAACCATATGCCGGGGCTCCGCTACCAGGATGCCGGCGGACGAATTCCCCATCAGCAGCAGATGGCCGAGGACGTTGACGATGACAGCGTGCATCGCGACGTCACGTTGGTGCGTCGCTCAATGGACGCGCTGGGGCTTGATTTTCAGGTGCTGTTCCCAGGCAATCTGCTGCAGCTGGGCACTCATCCGCAGCCGCGGGTCGAGGCGCATCTGGCGCTCGCCTATAATCGCTGGGTGTGCGAACGCATCCTGCCGCAGGATGACCGGATAAAGACGCTGCTCTATCTGCCGATCACCGAACCGGAAATGAGCCTCAAAATCATTGACGAGTTCGCCGAGAATCCGAATGTGCTGGGCTTTATGATCACTTCGATCCGATTCAAGCCGGTGCATCACAATAGTTACATCCCGATCTATAACCAGCTCAACGAACGTAAAATGCCGCTGGCCTTCCATGCCGGCCTGACCTGGTCGGATGACTGGATGAAGCAGCTCGATCTGTTTATTTCGATGCATTCGATCTCGTTCGTGCTGTGCAACATGGTGCATCTGACCAACTGGATCATCCACGGCATGCAGGAGCGCTTTCCCGACATGCCGGTCATGTGGATCGAATCGGGCGTTGCCTGGCTGGCCTTCATGATGCAGCGGCTCGACAGCGAATACATGATGCGCCCGTCGGAAGCGCCGCTTCTCAAGAAGCTGCCGAGCGATTATATGCGCGAGATGTATTACACCAGCCAGCCGATCGAGACCTCCAATATGGGGCTCACCGAGGAGACCTTTAAGGCAATCAACGCGGATACGCAGATTCTGTATGCGTCGGACTGGCCGCACTGGGATTTCAATCCGCCGAGCACGATCTACGATTTGCCATTCCTCGATGAGCAGGGAAAAAAGAACATCCTCGGTGAAAACGCCTGCAGGCTGTTCAATCTCGATCTGAAGAAAAAGAAAAGCGCGTAAGGGAGACAACAAACATGGCGGAATTATATATAGGCCGCGAGGACGATTTTGAGGATCGCGGCCGCAAGGTAGTCGCACACGACGATCTGGAAATTGGCGTGTTTTTCGTCGATGGCGAGTTCTATGCCTACGAAAATCGCTGTGTCCATCAGGGCGGGCCGGTGTGCCAGGGGCGGATTCTTAACCGGGTGGTCGAAAAGATTGCCGAGGACAAGACCAGCCAGGGTCTTGCCTGGTCGGAGGACGACGTCCATATCGTCTGCCCGTGGCATGGCTATGAGTTTAATCTCAAAACCGGCGTTCATCCCGGCAACAAGAACGCGCGAATGCGCCCGTTCGAAACCAAAGTTAAGGATGGCGAAGTCTATGTCGTCATCTGACGCGGTGCATGCGGTCGACTCAACCGCCGACGCGGCCTTCACGGCAGTGAAGGCGGCGATTGCCGACGCGACGGTAGGTGACATTTCCAACGAGGCCGTTCAGAAGCTGATGACCGCGGCGGCCAAGCTTTACTGCGCGAAACTGACTGAGGATCAGGGCTATTTCGGGCCTTTCCTCGAAAGCGAAATTGTCACCGCGACGGAAGCGGTGGTGGCGATCGCCGAGATTATGCGGGCGGTGGATCTGAACACCTTTGACCTTGCCATGTGGATGTCACGTCCACCACCGGAGTGACCTCGTCGGTTTGCTCCTGTATGATCCGCCGAACGTGAGAATAACAGGAACAAACGATGTCTAGTGAAGCTACCGACGGGGCCGACGACGGCCCAAAAAACAAGAGATGGGCCCGTTTCAGCTGGGAAGACCCGCTGCTTTTTGACGACCAGCTTTCCGAAGAAGAGCGAATGGTGCGCGATGCCGCACGCGATTATGCGCAGGATAAATTGATGCCGCGCATCGTCGAGGCCAACCGCAACGAAACATTCGACCGCGAGATTTTTAATGAGCTGGGCGAGATGGGCTTTCTCGGCTCGACGCTTGAGGAAAAGTACGGCTGTGCCGGGGCCAGCTATGTCAGCTACGGGCTGATCGCACGGGAGATTGAGCGGGTGGATTCGGCCTACCGGTCGACCCTGTCGGTACAGTCCAGTCTGGTGATGTGGCCGATTTATAATTTTGGCAATGAGGCTCAGCGCCTGAAATACCTGCCAAAGCTGGCGTCGGGCGATTATATCGGCTGCTTCGGCCTGACCGAACCCGATCACGGCTCGGATCCCGGCAGCATGAAGACCCGCGCCCAGACAGTCGATGGCGGCTATCTGCTCAAGGGCGCCAAGATGTGGATATCCAACGCGCCGATCGCCGACGTGTTTGTCATCTGGGCGAAGGACGATGACGGTGTAATCGGCGGCTTTATTCTCGAAAAGGGGATGAAAGGCCTGTCGGCCCCCAAGATCGAGGGCAAGTTCAGCCTGCGCGCCTCGATTACCGGCGAAGTGGTGATGGAAGACGTGTTCGTGCCGGAAGAAAACCGCCTGCCGGGGGCCAAGGGCCTTGGCGGCCCGTTTGGCTGTCTCAACAACGCCCGCTACGGCATTGCCTGGGGCGTCATGGGCGCGTCCGAGTTCTGCTGGCATGCCGCCCGTAATTACACAATGGAGCGCACCCAGTTTGGCCGTCCGATCGCCGCCAACCAGCTGATCCAGAAGAAGCTCGCCGACATGCAGACCGAGATCACCATCGGGCTGCAAAGCTGCCTGCGTCTTGGCCGCCTCATGGATAGCGGCGACTGCGCCCCGGAGGCGATCTCGCTGATGAAGCGTCACTGCACCGGCAAGGCGCTGGATATTGCCCGGGTGGCGCGCGATATGCATGGCGGCAACGGCATCGTCGATGAGTATCACGTCATTCGTCACTGCATGAATCTCGAAACTGTCATCACCTATGAGGGCACCCACGATATCCATGCGCTGGTGCTCGGGCGGGCGCAGACCGGTATTCAGGCATTCTGTAACTAATACAGTAAGTTACAGAATATGGTTACACCTCTGTCTCATCTTCGTGTGCTCGATATGAGCCGTATTCTGGCTGGCCCTTGGGCCGGCCAGACTCTGGCTGATCTCGGCGCGGAGGTGATCAAGATCGAACGTTGCGGCAGCGGCGATGACACGCGGGCCTGGGGCCCTCCGTTCATCAATGAT
>JBLHKG010000088.1:0-7233 GCA_047619835.1 Alphaproteobacteria bacterium | reverse complement strand
GTTACGGCATAGCGCTTCGCGGCGTCCGGGCGCGCCTGCATCCAGGGCTCGTCAATTTGCACCACATCGGCGCCGGCCGCGAATAAATCCATGATTTCAGCATTCACCGCGTCGGCGAGCGCCATCGCGCAGGCCTCGTCGTCGCCGTAATATTCATCCACGGCGGTCTGGGTCATGGTGAACGGGCCGGGCAGGGTGATCTTTACCTTGCGGTCGGTATTGGCGCGCAGGAACTCGATATCACGGACTTCCACGGCGTGGCGGCGGCGGATTGGCCCGGTGATGCGCGGCACAGGAATGGGACGGCCGCTGCGGCCCGGCACTTCCGCCGGGTTGTCGATGTCGATGCCCTCAAGCGCGGTGGCGAACCGGTTGGAATAGCTTTCGCGGCGGATCTCGCCGTCGGTGATGATATCAATCCCAGCCTGTTCCATGTCCCGGATCGCGGCCAGCGTCGCGGCATCCTGCGCATTCTCCAGCTCATCCGGATCGACCCGCCAGATGTCGCGCGCCCGCACCCGAGGGGGGACGATGGCATGCAGCATGTCTTTGTCCACCAGCCAGCCTGGCTGGACATAGCTGCCGACGACGGTGGTCTGAAGGGGGGATGACGTCATTAAACTCTCCGGGACAGTACGGCCGCGTTGTGCGGCCGACGATATTTGTCGATAATCGCCGCTTCTGGGAGTCAAAGCAAAGCTGAAGGGAAAACCGGTGACCATTGAGCTGTATCACAACGGCATGTCGACCTGTTCGCAGAAAGTACGCGTGACGCTGGCGGAAAAGGGACAGGATTTTATCTCCCATCATTTCAATCTGCGCGCCGGCGATCAGCACGCGCCGGAATATCTCGCGATCAATCCCAACGGGGTGGTGCCGACCATTATTCATGACGGCAAGGTGGTCTATGAATCGGCGGTGGTCGATGAATATCTCGACGATATTTTTCCCGACCCGCCGCTGCGCTCCGCCGATCCTTATGAACGGGCGCGGATGCGGCTGTGGGTCAAGCAGCTGGACGAAGGGCTGCATGCGGCGAGCGCCACCATCAGCGCCTGTATTGCGTTCCGCTATCAGTTCATGGAGGGCAAGACCGAGGCCCAGCTGAAGAAAACGCTCGACGGCTATGTCGATCCGGTGAAGCGGGAACGCATGACCGAGAATGTACTGGCGGGCGTTGAGTCGCGCTTCTTCAAACCGGCAATTGGCCGTATCGTCAAAATGGTCGACGACATGCAGGCCTCCCTGTCCGAGGGAACCTGGATGGCGGGCAACAGCTATTCGCTGGCCGACATCGCGTTCGCGCCTTACGTCACGCGGGTTGCCCATCTGCAGCAGGACTGGCTGTTCGATACAAGGCCCCGCGTCGCCGACTGGCTGGAGCGTATGCGGGCGCGGCCAGCCTATCAGAAGGGCATGGTGGAGTGGTTTAACCCCGATTTCCTGTCGCTGATGGAGGAAAAGGGCGGCGAGAACAAAGGCGGCGTAAAATCTGTTTTGGAGGCGGCCTGATATGCTTGAGCTCTATCACAATGACATGTCGACCTGCGCCCAGAAGGTGCGTTTGACCCTCGCGGAAAAGGGGCTGGACTGGACCGGCCATCATTTCAATCTGCGCGAGGGGCCGCAGCACAAGGCGGGTTATCTGACCCTTAACCCAAACGGGGTGGTGCCGACCCTGATCGATGACGGGCGTGTGGTGATCGAATCCACCGTGATCATGGAATATATCGATGATCGCTGGCCCGATCCGGCGCTGCGCCCGTCGGACGCCTGGGGGCGGTCGCGGATGCGCCTCTGGACCAAGCAGCTCGATGAGGGGCTGCATGCGATGACCGGGGTGCTGAGCTCGTCAATCGCGTTCCGCCATCAGCATTTTGCGATCAAGACCGAGGAACAGGTTCGCCAGTCGATCGAGAACATCCCCGATGCTGGCAAGCGCGAACGGCAACGTGAAAACATTCTGAAGGGGCTGGATTCGAAATTTCTGCCCGCTGCCGTCAAGCGGTTCGCAAAGCTGATTGGCGATATAGACAGCGCGCTTGCCGCTTCCGACTGGCTGGCGGGCGACGCGTTCTCGCTCGCCGATATCGCCTATACGCCCTATATGGTCCGGCTCACCCATCTGCAGATGGCGTGGCTGTGGGACGACAAGCCGGCAGTCGCCGCCTGGTTCGCCCGCATTCAGGCGCGCCCGAGCTTTCAAGTAGGCATCGGCGATTGGCTGAACGAGTCCTATTTACCGCTGATGGAGGAAAAGGGCGGTGAGGCCAAAGAACATCTCCAGAAGCTGGCGGCGTATTCACGGGTTTAGGCCCGCGACGGCAGCACCCCGCCCCAGATATCGGTCGCGACATCGACCACCAGGGACAGCTTGGCAATTTCGTCCTCGACGGTGATGGGGTTGCCCTTGTCGCGGCTGGCGAAGCCGCATTGCGGGCTGAGGCAGAGCCGTTCCAGCGGAATGTATCTGGCCGCCGCGTCGATCCGGCGTTTGAGATCGTCGGGTGTTTCCATCTCGCCATGTTTGGTGCTGACAAGACCGAGCACGACCGTTTTATCCTCCGCAACATAACGCAGCGGGCTGAAATCCCCGGCGCGGGGGCTGTCATATTCCATGAACAGCGCATCGGCCTGAAGCCCGCCAAACACGATCTCGGCAATCGGATCGTACCCGCCTTCGGCGACCCATCTTCCCATCGAATTGCCGCGGCAGAAATGCACCGCGACGGTCATGTCTTCGGGACGGTCCTCGATGATGCGGTTAATTAGATCGACATAGCGCGCCGAGAGCTTTTCCGGATCGTCACCTCTGTCACGCAAAATACTGCGGATATTTTCGTCGCACATATAAGCCTGGATAACCTCGTCGAACTGGACATAGGTCGCGCCGAGCGCGGCCAGCTCGAACAGCTCCTCTCGATAGATCCGGACCAGGTCGTCGATATATTCGTCTGGGTCTGGATAGGCGGTTTTGTCGGGCGGGACGTAAAAACAGTGATAGGACGGGGCCGGCAGGCAGATTTTGGGCGTCCGGTCGGTGCGGCTCTTCAGGAAGACAAACTCGTCGGTCGCGATCCCCCGGTTTCGTACCAGCTTCGCCGTGGCGACCGGTGCATCGCCCAGCGGATGCGAATGGCCGTGTTCGTCGCGGGCGGCCCAAACGGCGTCCTGCGGCACCGTGCTGAATCCGTCGATCCGCGCGATGACCGGCGAGCGGAACGAGGCCCGGCGGAATTCGCCATCGGTGATCGATTGCAGCCCGACCTGCTCCTGGAGGGCAATGGCCTCGGGAATAAATCTGTCCTCAAGCGCCTGGAGGGCTTCGTCCGTTGGCGCTTCGGGCTCTTCGGCATAGCGCGCTGCCAGAAGCTCGGCGGGGCGCAGCAGGCTGCCGACATGATCGGCGCGAAAAGGCGGTTTGGTATTTGTATCTTCGGTCATAAAACTTGGTCATCCGGTGGTGATGGGGTGTCGGAATGGCGGAGTGTAGGTAATATTCCCCTGCGACATCAAATCCACCGAACTGCGGAGACCTGACTCCATGCTCACCCTGTATCACGGCCTTGCCTCTACCTGCTCCAAAAAGGTCCGGATGTGCCTCGCCGAGAAGGGGCTCGACTGGGAAAGCCGGTTGCTCAACCTGCAGAAATTCGAGCAGCACGATCCCGGCTATCTGAAATTAAATCCCAAAGGGGTCGTGCCCACCCTGGTCCATGATGGCGTGGCGATCTGCGAATCGACGCACATCATCGACTATCTGGAATCCAGCTTTCCCGAGCCGCCTCTATCTCCCGTCGATCCGAAAGACCTTGCCCGCATGAAAGAATGGGAACAATGGTCGGACGAGGTCGGCTATGCGGCGGTCTATGTGCCGACCTGGGACAAGTTGAGCCGACCGGTAGCGCAAAAGCTGTCCGATGACGAACTCAAAACTGTCCTCGGGCGGGTGCCGACCGAGGAGCGGCGGGCGCGCTGGCAACAGGTGGCGCGCGGCGGCTTTTCCGTCGCCGAACTCGACGGGGCCTATGACAAGATGCGACTGACCTTCGAGCGGATGGAAAAGGATCTGACGGAAGGGCCTTATTTGGCGGGCGACAGCCTTTCATTGGGCGATATCGCGATGGCGCCGTTTGTCGAACGGATGATGGATCTCCGGCCCGACATTGCTGACGTTGCGAAATATCCTGCATTGCATGACTGGCTCACGCGGCTGGCTGAGCGTCCCAGCTGGCAGGACACGTTCTTTTTTGGCGGGATGGACGCCCGGACCAGCGCGGTCGCCAAAGCCGTGGCTGACATAAATTGATGGTTTGGCCGCGACAGGCTCATACGTTACTATCGTCGAACAAAATATTTTCCGAGGGAGGACTATAGGATGAAAAAGACACTCGTTTTCGCGATTTCAGCGCTGGCGCTCGCGATTGCTGCGCCACAGGCGCAAGCCGCCATGGCCAAGAAAGTCAAAATTGGCTTTGTAACAACGCTGTCCGGCGGCGCCGGCGTAATCGGCAAGGACATGCGCCAGTCGGTCGAGATCGCCCTGCAGCATCTGGGCGGAAAAATGGGCGGCATTCCCGTCGAGATGTTTTTCGAGGACGATCAGTTCAAGCCGGAAATTGGCAAGCAAAAGACCGAAAAGCTGCTGCACAAGGACAAAGTCGATTTCATGTCCGGCTTTATCTGGTCTCACGTGGCCCTGGCATCGAGAAACTCGATCGTTAAAGCCGGAAAGTTTTGGGTTATCTCCAACGCCGGCACGTCTAAAATCGCCGGTGCGCGTTGTCACGAGAATATCTTCTCGACCTCCTGGCAGAATGACCAGGTGCCGATGGCGATGGGCGAGGTGCTCAACAAAAGGGGCGTCAAGAGCATCTACATCATCGCGCCGAACTACGCGGCGGGCCGCGATATGGTTGCCGGTGTCGAGCGAACCTTCAAGGGGAAGGTCCTCGGCAAGGATCTGACAAAATGGCCGACCCAGATGGATTTCTCGGCTGAGCTTGCCAAGGCGCGGGCAGCCAAACCAGATGGCGTGTTTATCTTCTATCCGGGCCGGGCGACCAACGCCTTCATGCGACAATACGCCCAGGCCGGAATGACCAAGGTCCCGCTTTACAACGTGTTCAGCGTCGATTCCCTGAGTCTGCCCAAGCTGCAGCAGGCCAAGCTGACCAACGTGCTGGGGACATTTTCCACCCAGTTCTGGGCGCCCGATCTGGACACCAAGGTCAATAAGAAGTTCGTTGCCGATTATCGCAAGAAATTCGGTTCCTACCCGTCGCATTACGGCGCGCAGAGCTACGATTCGATCATGCTGATCGATAGCGCCGTCAGGGCGGCCAAGGGCGATCTGTCCAAGATGAAAGTCATGCGCGACAAGATGCGTCAGGCGGATTTCAAATCGGTGCGCGGCAAATATAGCTACGGCAACAACCAGTTCCCGATCCAGGATTTCTATCTGCGTCAGGTGGTGGCCGATGCCAGTGGTAACTGGACGACCAAAATCGTGCAGAAGGTCTATTCCAAGCATCAGGACGTCTATCATTCGAAATGCAAGATGAAGAAGACCTGGTGATCTGACCGACAAATCAGGCGGCGGGGGCGCAGCGTGCGCCCCCGTTTCCACTTATAGATCTGATTCTGACCCGGTCCAGGCCCCACACATCTCATGATCGACCTGTCACTCCTGTTCGAACAGCTCTTTAACGGCGTCCAGTACGGCATGCTGCTGTTCCTGCTGGCGGCAGGGCTGACGCTGGTGTTTGGCATCATGGATCTGATGAACCTGGCACACGGGTCGCTCTATATGATGGGCGCCTATATCGCGGCAACGGCGTCGCGGGTGCTCGATTCGTTTCTGTTGGGGATTGTGGTTGCGCTGCCGGCAACTCTTTTACTCGGCATTCTGATTGAAATGCTGGTTCTGAGACGGCTTTACGCCCGGGGTCATCTCGATCAGGTTTTGGCGACGTTTGGCCTGATCCTGTTCTTTAACGAGCTGGTTCGTCTGATCTGGGGACCGGCAGGGATAGAGGTTGCACTGCCGCCCTTGCTCAATGAGGCGCTGACCGTGTTCGGTATACCGCTGCCGGTCTATCGCATTGTTGTGATTGGCGTTGGGCTGCTGGTGGCGGCATTTCTCTATGTGCTGGTGGTCAAGACGCGAACCGGCATGCTGATCCGCGCCGGCGCTTCCAACCGGGAAATGGTTGGCGCGCTGGGCGTCGATATCAAAAAGATATTTACGCTGGTGTTCGGTCTTGGCGCAGCGCTGGCAGCGCTGGCAGGCTGTCTTGCCGGACCGATCTTCGCCGCGACCATCGGCATGGGGGAGAATATTCTCATTCAGGTGCTGGTGGTCATCGTGATCGGCGGCATTGGGTCGATCCGGGGCGCCTTTGTCGGCGCGCTGCTGATCGGGGTAATCGAAATCCTCGGTCGATCCTTTCTCGATGCGTTCTTCAAGCTGTTTTTGCCGGTCAACGCAGCGGAAACGGCAGGACCCGCTGCGGCCTCAATGCTGATCTATATCCTGATGGCCGGCGTGCTGTTTTTCCGCCCGCAGGGCCTGTTCCCTGCACGGACCGGCTGAGCCATGGCGAACCGGGCCCAAATTACAATCGTCGTCGTCATCTTCGCACTGTTGGCGGTTGTCCCGGTGATCGCCGCATGGACCGAGGTGCCGTTTTATTCCGATTTCGCGCGCCGCATGATGATTCTGTCAATTGGCGCGCTATCGCTCAATCTGGTGATGGGATATGGCGGGCTCATCAGCTTTGGCCACGCGGTCTATATTGGAATTGGCGCCTATACCGTCGCTATCTGTGCCGAGCATGAGCTGGTCAGCGGCTTTATTCAATGGCCGCTGGCGCTTGGCGTCTCCGCTCTGATCGCCCTGATATTCGGCGCCATCAGCCTGCGGACACGGGGTGTTTATTTCATCATGATTACGCTGGCGCTGGCGCAGATGATGTATTTCCTCGGCGTCAGCGTCGATCGTTATGGCGGCGACGACGGGCTGCCGCTGGCGGCGCCGAGCGAGTTCGCCGGGCTGATCGATCTGTCCGACCGGACCAGCCTCTACTATCTGGTTTTTGTTCTGTTGATTATCTGCCTCTGGATCTCGCACCGGCTGGTTAATTCCCGCTTCGGCATGGTGATCCAGGGCGCCCGGTCGAATGAGACCCGCATGCAGGCGATCGGTTTTCCGACCTATCGCTATCAGCTGAC
>JBLHKG010000087.1:0-7252 GCA_047619835.1 Alphaproteobacteria bacterium | reverse complement strand
TTGATATATCCAGGACAGTGGAAGCTACCCTCGAACGAATGTCAGGGCAGACAATCAATGCTCTGGATGATGTTATTGAAGCTGATCGGGAGGCGCGTGTACATGCGGCCGAACGGGCCGCGATCTGTCGTGTTGGAGCTTAGAGCTATGAATTCGCTACAAATGGATCATACTCGGGCAAGGGTTTGAATAATGGCGTTGGTAATGGAATTTTTTACAGGGATTTGGACTTATGTAGTCCCCTTTATCCTTGTTCTTACCGTTCTTGTTTTCGTACATGAGATGGGGCATTACTTGGCCGCGCGTCGCTGTGGCGTCCGTGTAGAAGTGTTCTCAATTGGATTTGGTCCGGAAATCTGTGGCATAAACGATAAAACAGGGACGCGCTGGAAGCTGAGCGCCATACCGTTTGGCGGTTATGTCCGGATGTTTGGGGAGAGATCGCCTGAAGAAAATGACGAAGCTCCAAACTATTCGGAAGCGGACCTATCTGTTTCCTTCTTTAACAAGACACTACGACAGCGGGCCTGGATTGTATTTGCGGGTCCCTTAGCGAACTTTGTCTTCGCCATTGTCGTTCTGGCGGGGTTATTCAGTATTCTTGGCCAGCCCTTTACGCCGGCCGATGTCGGTGCCGTCATTCAGGGCAGCGCGGCGGATAAAGCCGGATTAAAACCCCGGGATGTCTTTGTTCGGATTGGGGCGACCGAGATTGAGCGATTCGAACAGGTCCGGCAGATCGTGCAGCTTTCACCCGGCAAGCCGCTTGAAATAGTCGTTCGCCGAGAGGGCAAGGAACTGACAGTGACTGCGGTACCCTCGGCGGTTCAAGAAACACGGTTTGGCTCGACGCAGACAATCGGACGTCTTGGAGTCAGTCGGCCAACCGGCGACATGGTGTTCGTACGCTATGATCCGTTTACGGCGATTTGGAAAGCGGGCGGTCATACGGTCTTCCTGACCGGTAATATCCTTGATGCCCTTGGACAAATGATTGCCGGCAATCGGACGGCAAAGGAGCTCGGGGGTCCCATTCGGATTGCGCAGATTTCCGGGAATATGGCGCAAGCTGGTATTGTAACCCTGATCCAGTTCGCGGCCATTCTGTCCATCAATCTAGGCCTGATAAATCTGTTTCCGATTCCCCTGCTGGATGGCGGTCATCTGGTATTTTACGGGATAGAAGCGGTAAGGGGCCGCGCCTTGGGCGACCGTACCATGGGATATACGCTGAATGTTGGGATGGCGTTCATTTTGTGCCTTACGCTGTTCGTGACCTGGAATGATTTGGTGCAATTGCAGGTCGTCGAATATTTTATCAATCTGGTTACTTGAAGGTTGTATTCGGTGGGAATTAGACGCCGGCTTGGTGAAATTTTTGCAGTTTGCGTGATTGCGGCAGCAACGCAGTGGTTTGCGAGCGATGTCCAGGCGCAAGGGCTGTCAGGTGGTGCGTCGGAAATTCGGGTGGAGGGAGCGCAGCGGATCGAACCGGATACCGTTCGATCCTATGTGCCAATCCGGGCAGGCGATCCAATTACCGCCGAAAATATGGATGAGGCATTAAAGAAGTTGTTCGCTACCGGCCTGTTTGCCGATGTCATCGTCCGGCGTGAAGGTAATGCCGTGGTCATACGGGTTGTCGAAAACCCAATAATCAATCGAATAGCCTTCGAAGGAAATAAGCGGTTAACGGAAAAAATTCTGACGGATGAAGTCCGCCTTCGCCCACGCCGTGTCTATACCCGCGCACTGGTTCAGAGCGATGTCCAGCGGTTGATCGACATCTATAGGCGGAGCGGTCGGTTTGCCGCGTCCATCGAACCAAAAGTTATCCAGCTGCCCCAGAACCGGGTCGATCTGGTTTTTGAAATCAAAGAAGGTCCGCTCACGGAAATTCGGCGCATCAGCTTTGTCGGTAACGACATTTATTCGGACAGCGATTTGCGAGTCATTGTGCGGACAAAGGAAAGTGCCTGGTACCGATTTTTGTCTTCGGACGATTCATATGATCCGGATCGGTTAACCTTTGACCGCGAACTGCTCCGGCGATTTTACCTCGGCAAGGGGTTTGCCGATTTTCGGGTATTGTCAGCCATTGCTGAACTGGCGCCGGATCGAAAAGGGTTTTTTGTTACCTTTACGGTGGAAGAGGGGCAGCGATACAAGTTCGGGAAAGTCGATGTTTCGGCGGCGCTTCGCGATCTTCCAGCCGAAAAATTGGCGCAAAGCATCACGATTAAGGGCGGTGACTGGTACAATGCGGATCTGGTTGAAAACGTAATATCCAAGCTGACCGATATCGTCGGGACGCTGGGCTATGCCTTTGTGGATATTCGGCCCCAAGTCCGCCGCGACCGCAAGGAGAAGACAATTGATGTGACTTTCCGGGTTCAGGAAGGTCCTCGTGTCTATGTCGAACGGATAGATATTAGCGGTAATGTACGCACCATCGACCCGGTAATTCGTCGCGAAGTCCCACTCGTAGAAGGCGATGCTTTCAACGCGTCAAAGATGAGACGGGCGAGGAGGCAAATTCGTAATCTAGGGTTTTTCGAAAAGGTTGAGGTTACCAATCAAGCCGGGTCAGCGCCGGACAAGACTGTCGTGAAGGTCAAGATTGAGGAACGTTCAACTGGTGAAATTTCCTTTGGCTTGGGATTTTCTTCCTCTGTCGGCCCCCTTGGTGATATCGGAATTCGTGAACGAAATCTTCTTGGGCGAGGCCAGGATTTGTTTCTCAAATTTTCGCTGAGTGCAGAATCGAGCGACATAGATTTGCAGTTTACTGAGCCGTATTTTCTCGATCGTAAATTGTCGGCGGGCTTCGATCTGTTCCGAACGACACGGAATCTCTCTACAGAAAGTTCCTTCGAACGGCGGTCTCTTGGTACTGGTGTTCGGGTTGGGTACGATTTGTCCGAATATTTGTCGCAGAATCTCCGGTATCGTATAAGCCGTGAAGAAATTGTGGACGTTACGAGTACCGCTTCATTGGCGGTGAAGGGGCAGGAGGGCTCGGCAGTTAAATCCGAGATAGGTCAAACCCTGTCCTATGATCGCCGCGATAATCGGAGTAGGACCACGGACGGATATGTTGCCCGGTATTCGGCAGATTTCGCCGGTCTTGGCGGGAGCATAAAATATATCCGGAACAAAATTTCGGGCACGCGTTATTTTCCGATTACTGAGAACATGGTTGGGAGTGTGGGAGGTGGTGCGGGCTATATCATCGGGCTCTCTAAGGATGTTCGGATAACAGATGCTTTTTTTCTGGGTGGTCAGAATTTACGGGGCTTTGCCAATTCGGGCGTGGGGCCAAGAGACCTGGACAGCGACGATGCCGTCGGCGGAAACTGGTTTTATAACGGTGTTGCCCAGCTCACCTTCCCCATTGGACTTCCAAATGAGTTAGGCGTTAGAGGACGGGCGTTTACTGACATCGGGAGTGCGGGGAATACGGATGCCAGCTTGGGAAATATTTCCGATACGAAATCTTTGAGAGCAGCCGTTGGCGTCGGCATTACGTGGAGTTCTCCGTTCGGTCCTATTACTGTTGATATTTCACAACCGGTCCTTAAGGAAGATTTTGACGTGATCGAGGTCGTCAGATTCGATTTTGGGGCGCGGTTCTAGGAGTTTTAAATGATACGGGTGAAATATTCCTGGGCGGTGGCCGTATGGGCAGGCGTCGCGGCAACTTTGTTTCTTAGCTTGCCTCTGAAAGCTCAGACCAGCCATCCACAGGCCGTCAGAACTATCGGGGTCATTGACGTCCAGCGTATCCTTCGGCAATCGGCTGCCTATAAGAGCATCCGACCGCAGATGCAGAATCTGAAAAAGGGCTTCGAAGAGAAATTTCGTACGGCTGAAGGTAAATTGCGAACGGCGAATAAGGACCTGCAACAGGAGAGGGCTATTCTCTCCCCAGAGGCGTTTACGCTAAGGCAGCAGAAATTTCGCAAGGAGGTCGACGCGCTCCAGCGTAATATGCAGCTTGTTAATCGATTGCTCGAGCGGGCTCTATCTAACGGCGTCGGAAAAATCCAACTTCGGGCACGGGATATTACAAAAGAAATTGCGGGGGAGCTGAAGCTGGACCTTATTGTGTCGAACGCCGCCATAACATTTGCCAAACCACAGCTGGATTTGACCGATAAAGTGCTATCACGTCTCAATAAACGCCTTCCCACGGTAAAAATTGTGCTGCCGCAGTCGCCCAAGTCGTCCGCTGGTAAAAAGAAGTAGGCGGGCCCATGCCGGATCCACGGTTCTTTCGTGCAAAAGGACCCTTTTCTCTGTCGGAACTTGCCGGTATCGCCGGTATCGCCGAGGTCGAACTTGGAGAAAACGATGACCCGGCGCGCCTTTTTCGGGACGTCGCACCGCTTGGCGATGCCGGACCTCAGGATATCAGTTTTCTCGACAATTCCCGCTATGTCGATCAATACCGGGTCAGCGCGGCCGGGGGCTGCATCGTCCATCCTGACCGGGCATCTGCGGCTCCTGCTGATATGTCGCTGCTGCAAACACCGACTCCATATCTGGCCTATGCACGCATTGCCCGAGCATTTTACCCGGAGGTTTCCGAGCGTGTCGGGCTTGAAACGGTATCGGCGATCGATCCAACCGCGACGATAGGTGAGGGCTGTTCGATCGGCCCGGGGGTCGTGATTGGGACAGGCGCCGAAATTGGTCGGGGAACAGAGATCGGCCCAAATGCTGTGATTGGAGCCGGGGTGGTAATTGGCGAGCATTGTAAAATAGGCGCCCTGAGCTCTGTTACGTATTGTTTAATCGGCTCCCGGGTCAGACTGTATTCGGGCGTCCGAATAGGAGAGGCGGGCTTCGGGTTTGCAGTATCCCCAACAGGCTTTGTGAATGTCCCGCAGCTGGGGCGCGTCATTATTGAAGATGATGTCGAGATCGGCGCGAATACGACAATTGACCGCGGCGCAGGCCCGGACACAATAATCGGCAGCGGATGTCGGATCGATAACCTAGTGCAGATCGGGCACAACGTCCGACTCGGTAAAGGGTGTATTCTTGTCGCTCAGACCGGTATTTCAGGAAGTACAACGTTGGAAGATCAAGTCGTCGTTGGTGGGCAGGTTGGTATGGTCGGTCATGTGACCATCGGACGGGGAGCCCAATTGGGCGCCCAGTCCGGGATCATGAATGATGTTCCGGCAGGCGAACGCTACGCGGGCTCGCCTGCGATGCCGGCGCGGCAGTGGTTCCGGCAATTGGCACTGATCAAGAAGATGTCCAATAAAAAGGTCGGTTCCGATGGATAACATCGAGAGTGAGGACATGGTCGAACAAATCGACATCGAGCGGATCATGCAATTGATCCCGCATCGCTATCCATTTCTTATGATTGACCGGCTGGTCAATATTATCGCGGCGGAAAGTGCGACCGGGATCAAGAACGTCACCGTAAACGAGCCCTGCTTTCAGGGCCATTTTCCGGGGCATCCTATTATGCCAGGTGTCCTGATTATCGAATCGATGGCCCAGACGTCGGCCGCACTTGTGGTACACACACTCGGTGAAGAGGCAGAGGGCAGGCTTGTCTATTTTATGTCAGTCGACAGCGCGCGTTTCCGTAAGCCGGTGACTCCGGGCGACGTGATGCGGATCAACGTGAAGAAACAGGCGCAACGCGGTAATGTGTGGAAATTTCAGGGTGAAGCCGTCGTTGACGGCGCTGTTGTTGCGGAAGCAACCTATACCGCGATGATCATGGAGTAGGTACTGCCATATGAGTGATATTCATCCCACTTCTATTATCGAAGACGGCGCCCAACTTGGCGAAAATGTTTTTATTGGCCCGTTTTGCAGCATTGGCGCCGATGTCGTGCTGGAAGACGGCGTCCGTATGATATCCCACGCGGTTGTCGCAGGTAGGACCATCATCGGGCCAAATACGCATATCTATCCGTTCGCGTCGATTGGCCATCAGCCACAGGATCTGAAATATCAGGGAGAACTGTCATCCCTCGAAATTGGCGCGAATAACATTATCCGCGAGCACGTGACGATGAACCCCGGCACCGAAGGCGGCGGGATGGTGACCCGGGTGGGCAATAACTGTCTTTTCATGGTCGGGGCTCATATCGCGCATGATTGCGACGTCGGTAATCACGCGATTTTTGCCAATAATGCGACGCTCGCGGGCCATGTCATTGTTGAGGACTATGCCGTTCTGGGCGGTCTGTCTGCCGTCCATCAGTTTGTTCGGATCGGGCGGCACTCGATGGTTGGTGGGATGTCGGGGGTGGAGCACGATGTTATTCCGTATGGATCGGTTCTCGGAAATCGGGCGCGCCTGGCCGGACTGAACATAGTCGGACTCCGCCGTCGCAAATTTTCCCGGGGTGAAATAGCCGATCTCCGCAAGGCTTACCGGCTTTTATTCGCTGAAGAAGGCTCCATGGCGGAACGCGTCAATGACGCGTCGGAAATGTACAAAGACAATCGCGCGGTCATGGATATCGTCGAGTTCATCCGGGTGGATTCCAGCCGCTCCATCTGTCAGCCGCGAACGGAGCATGGCGGATAAGCTAGGCATTGTCGCTGGCAGCGGCCAGCTTCCGGCTCATATTGCCGGGCAGTGCCGCGCGTCGGATCGCGATTACTTCATCGTCGCCATCAAAGGGCATGCCGATCCTGACCTGATCGGGGATTCACCTCATAGCTGGATTCGTCTGGGGGAAGGCGGGCGCGGCATTGAAATTTTCCACGAAAACGGCGTCCGCGACATCGTATTCGCCGGCGCGGTGCGGCGCCCGAGCCTGCTGGAGCTGCGGCCGGATGTACGAACGGCCAAATTCTTTGCGCGGCTTGGCAAGGCATGGATCGGTGACGATTCCGTGCTCAGCGCAATTGTGAAGGAACTGGAACGAGAGGGCTTTCGGGTGGTCGCTCCTGAAGCGTTGCTGAAGGATGGGCTTGCAACAGCCGGCGCTTATGGGCGTCATCGACCGGATGCGCAGGCGGCGGCCGATATCGAGCGGGGGTTTTCGTTTTTGAACGCCCTGGCGGCACAGGATGTCGGTCAGTCTGTCATTATTCAGCAGGGCATCGTTCTCGGCATCGAAGCGGCGGAGGGAACCGATGAACTGATTCGTCGCTGTGGCCCTTTGCACAGTGACGGTACGCGCGGCGTGTTTGTTAAGGCCCATAAAACGGGTCAGGAAAGGCGTGTCGATTTGCCGGCAGTAGGCGCCGCGACCATGCGAGCGGCGAT
>JBLHKG010000086.1:0-7252 GCA_047619835.1 Alphaproteobacteria bacterium | reverse complement strand
GCCAATTCGTGGTGGACGATTTCGCCCATTTCATGAAATGGCTGGTTCTGATCGGTTCCGCGCTCGCCATCGTTATGGCGATTAGGTTCAATGAGCAGGCGGGGATCGCCAAGTTTGAGTATCCAGTACTGATCGTGTTTGCGTCGATCGGTATGTTGATGATGGTGTCGGCGAACGATCTGATCTCGCTCTATATCGGGCTCGAACTGCAGAGTTTGTCGCTCTATGTTGTCGCTTCCTTCAGACGGGATTCTCGGCGGTCGTCTGAGGCTGGCCTGAAATATTTTGTTCTCGGTGCTCTGTCGTCCGGCATGCTGCTGTATGGAGCGTCGCTGATCTATGGTTTTGCCGGCACCACGTCATTTGACGGCTTGGCGACTCTGTTCAAGGGGCTTGGCGGCGAAGGTCCTAGTGTTGGGCTTGTCGTCGGACTGGTTTTCGTCATCTCGGGTCTGGCGTTCAAGGTATCGGCCGTACCGTTCCATATGTGGGTGCCAGACGTCTATCAAGGGGCTCCAACTCCGGTCACCGCGTTCTTCGCTGTCGCGCCGAAGATTGCCGCGATTGCCCTGTTTGTCCGCGTTTTGATGGGGCCATTTGGGGTAATGATCGGTGACTGGCAGCAAGTGGTGATCGTTCTCTCCGTTGCCTCCATGGCTCTTGGCGCCTTTGCCGCGATCCGACAGACCAATATAAAGCGGCTAATGGCCTACAGCTCTATCGGTCATGTCGGCTACGCTCTGATCGGTCTGGCAGCCGGTACCGAGGCGGGGGTACGGGGCGTCCTTGTCTATATGGCGATCTATCTGGTGATGAATGTCGGTACTTTCTGCTGTATCCTTGCCATGCGCCGTACAGGGCGGATGGTTGAAGGAATAGACGATCTCGCCGGGCTCGCGCGGACCCACCCCCTGGTGGCAATGGCGATGGCGGCGATGATGTTCTCGATGGCCGGAATACCACCGCTCGCCGGGTTCTTCGGTAAATTTTATATTTTTGTGGCAGCGATCGATGCCGGATTGATCACGCTCGCGGTGATTGGCGTGCTGACCAGCGTCGTCGGCGCTTTTTATTATCTTCGCATCATCAAGATCATGTATTTCGAAGAACCGGTCGATGCATTTGATGGAAAGCTTCCGGGCGAGGTCAGGACTATCCTCGTTGCTGCGACGCTGTTCGTGATGTTCTTCTTCCTCCGTCCCGGGCTGATCATCGACGGAGCGGCCGTCGCCGCGCAAACGCTGATCGGCGGCTGAGCCCTTTCTATGGCTGACGCGGGTGATTTGCCCGAGGGCTGGCGTCTTGCCTCTTTTAATTCGCTCGATAGCACCAACGACGAGGCATTGCGTCTGATCGACGCAGGAGAATCGCACGGGCTTGTCGTGGTCGCCGATCGCCAACTTGCAGGAAGGGGCCGCCGGAATGCAGTTTGGCGGTCTGATCCCGGCAATCTCTATATGACGATAATCGTGGAAATTTCGGATGAAGCGGTGGCCGGACAACTGGCCTTTGTTGCAGGGCTAGCGGCAGCCGACGCGATAGATCGTACCGTAGTGCGGAAAGCCGATCTAAAATGGCCAAATGATGTAATGCTTGAAGGCCGCAAGCTCGGTGGAATTCTGATTGAAGGAAGCAATCGTCGAGGGTTTTATGCTGTCGGGCTCGGTATCAACATTGTTAGCGCTCCGTCTGGCATGGATACTCCGGCGATTGCGCTTGTCGAAACCGGAACGAGTACGAACCGTGATGCGCTGCTTGCGGTAGTTTGCAATTGTTTTATTGAGCGTTGGAATAGATGGCTAACCAGTGGATTTCCCGCGATCAGGCAGGATTGGCTTACCCGTGCCTATGGTCTCGGTCAGCCGTTGTTGGCTCGTCTGGCCGACGGAACCACGCAGCGGGGGATATTCATCGATGTTGACGAGGCTGGGGCATTGATGGTGCAAAGGGACGACGGAACCGAACTGGTCCTGTCGGCGGGTGCAGTTTTCTTTAATGAGGCCAGTTGAGCCATGTTGATTGCCATAGATTCCGGCAACACCAATATTGTCTTCGCCGTTTATGACGGTATGAAGCCAATGGCTGAATGGCGCGCATCGAGCGACGCGAAGCGGACGGCGGATGAATATGGCGTCTGGCTAAGTCAGCTTATGGAAATAGCCGGTCTGGAGCGCAGCCAGGTGACCGAAGCGATCATCGCGACGGTGGTGCCCGAAACCCTGTTCAGCCTGAAAGGGCTGTGCCAGAAGTACTTCAATGCCGAACCGATGGTGGTAGGCGATCCTGATGTCGATATCGGTGTCGAGGTGCTCCTCGCCGAGCCGACGGAGGTCGGCGCTGACAGGCTGGTCAATGCGGCATCTGCCCATCGTCGATATGGCGGCCCGTTGATCGTCATCGATTTCGGGACAGCAACAACTTTCGACGTCGTGGACGGGGCGGGGAGTTACTATGGCGGCGTCATTGCGCCGGGTATCAATCTGTCGCTTGATGCGCTTCATATGGCGGCCGCCAAGCTCCCCCGGATCGCCGTGCAGCGCCCCGACCGGGTGATCGGAAAACGGACGGTGCCAGCCATGATGTCTGGCGTCTATTGGGGCTATGTCGGGTTAATCGAGGGGCTTGTCAGTCGAATTCGCGATGAATTTGGCGAAGAGATGAAAATTATCGCGACCGGCGGGCTAGCGCCGCTATTTGCCGAGGCGACCGACATTATACAGCATCTTGATCCGGATCTGACTTTGCGCGGGCTTGCCGAAATCCACTACAGAAATCAGGACCAACAATAACAATGAATTACGATCCAGGAGATTTGCTCTGGTTGCCTTTGGGCGGCGCGGGCGAAATCGGCATGAATCTTTCGCTCTACGGTCATGGCGGCAAATGGCTGATGGTTGATTGCGGCATCACCTTTTCCGACGACCGGATGCCATCAATTGATGTTCTGGTCCCCGATATCCAGTTTATCGCGGAGCAGAAAGAAAATTTGGTTGGGCTCGTGCTGACACATGCTCACGAAGATCATCTCGGGGCTGTGGCGCATCTGTGGGAGCGGTTGCAATGTCCTATCTATGCAACGCCCTTTGCCTGCGGTCTGTTGCGGCGGAAGCTGGCGGAAGCCGGTCTGGAACGGCGTGTTCCCATTACCGAGGTTCCGCCGGGCGGAGGGTTCTCGGTTAATCCTTTTTCGGTCGAATTTATTCAATTGGCGCATTCGGTCCCGCAAACGCAGGCGCTGGTGATTGAGACGCCGGCGGGGCGGGTGCTGCACGCGAGCGACTGGAAGCTCGATCCTGAACCGCTTCTGGGTCCGCCCACCGACGAGGAGGGATTACGAGCGGCGGGCAAAAAGGGTCTGGTCGCCATGATGTGCGATTCTACCAATGTTTTTGTCGATGGTCACACCGGGTCGGAAGGTCCGTTGCGCAAGAGTCTGGCCGATATTGTTACCGCACAGACCGGTCGGGTGGTGATTACGCTGTTCGCGTCGAACGTGGCGCGGATGGAAAGCGCGATCAAGGCGGGAGTTGCGGCAGGACGGAGCGTCTGCCTGGTCGGGAGGTCGCTCTTTCGGATCGCAGAAATTTCTCGTGAATGCGGATATTTAGAGGATTGTCCTGAGTTTGTGGATTCACGCGATGTCGGTCATTTGCCGCGTGAAAACATCCTGATTTTGGCGACCGGAAGTCAGGGAGAGGATCGTGCCGCTTTGGCAAGGATTGCGCAGGAGGATCATCGCGATATCTCTCTGCAGAGCGGCGATACGGTCATTTTTTCGTCGCGGGAAATCCCCGGTAATGAGCGTTCGATTGGCAGGGTGCAAAATGCTCTCGCAAAGCAGGGCGTAAAAATCATAACCGAGCATGAGGAGTTCGTGCATGTCTCGGGTCATCCGTCGCGGGATGATTTACGAAGACTCTATGATTGGGTGAAGCCGCCCTTGCTGGTGCCGATTCATGGCGAAAGCCGACATTTGCTGGAACATCGGCGGTTCGCTGAAGAAAGTGGCATTCCGGCGACTGCAATGGCCGAAAACGGCGAGGTGCTTCGTCTCGCTCCGGGGGCGCCAGAGATCATCGATCATGTGCCTGCCGGTCGCTTCGGCGTTGATGGCAAACGCCTTATCCCCGTCGGTGGCGAAGTTCTTCGTGCGCGTAAACGGATCGGGTTAGGCGGCGTCGCGGTGGCGACCCTGGTGATGAACGGTAAAGGACAGCTAATCGACGAGCCGCAGCTGTCGGCGCCCGGCGTGTTTGACGAGGAAGGCGCGGACAGTAGGCAATTCGATCTGGCAATCGATGCAATGGAGGAGGCGGTGCTCGCGCTTTCACCCCGGGCGCGAAAGGACGATGACGCGGTCGAGGAAGCCGCGCTGCGAGCCCTCCGGCGTGCGCTGAACGAGGCAACCGGCAAACGTCCGTTAGTGCAGATTCATGTGGTGCGGATCTAGGAACCGGCGATGAACTGGTTCACCGGCATTCTGGTTTACGTGATTATCTGGTGGCTGGTGTTCTTCATGAGCCTGCCAATCGGTGTGCGCCCACCCCACGAAGAAGGAAAAATGGCGGAGGAGGGGCATGACCGCGGCGCTCCAACGCGACCGCGGCTTGGCATCAAAGTCCTTGCATCAAGTATCATTGGCGGACTTCTCTGGGGCCTTGTTTACTGGGTGATTGAAGGCGACATCATCACCCTGCGCGGAACGTGAGCGGATCGTGTCAGGCTATTGCGACAGCGCGCCGGGCCACGAATTCCATGGGCCTTACCACGATACGGAGTACGGCTTTCCGGTCGATGACGATTCGGTGCTGTTTGAGCGTCTGGTGCTTGAGATTAATCAGGCGGGATTGTCCTGGCTGACGATCCTCAAAAAGCGTCCGGCCTTCCGAGTTGCCTTTGAGGGGTTCGATCCTGCTGTCATCGCGAACTATGGAGAGGCCGAGCGCGCCCGACTTCTCGCCGACGCCGGGATCATTCGCAATCGGTTGAAGGTCAATGCGGCAATCGAGAACGCACGGCGTATATGCGCTCTTCAGGAAAGCCATGGATCGTTCAAAAACTGGCTCGACCAACAGCACCCCCTCGACAAGACGGATTGGGTGAAGCTATTCAAAAAAACTTTCTTATTCACTGGCGGTGAGATCACCGGCGAGTTTCTGATGAGCACCGGGTATCTGCCCGGCGCCCACCGTGAAACCTGCCGGGTCTTTGAGCAGATAGCGGCGCTCGGCCCGCCCTGGATGAAATTCTCTTAGATCGCGACGAAATAGACGATGAAGGTACCTGCCACCAGCCACATGGCCGGACCGACATCGCTCCACCGTCCGCAGAACAGCTTGATCCCGACATAGGCGATAAAGCCGAGCCCGATCCCGGTGGCGATCGAAAAGGTCAGCGGCATCGACAGCGCGGTGATCACGGCGGGAACGAACTCCGTGACGTCGTCCCAGTCGATTTCGGCAAGGCCGCGCGCCATCATGCAGGCAACGAATAAGACGGCAGGCGCCGTTGCAAAGCCGGGAATGGAGGTCGCGACCGGTGCGAAGAATAGCGCAAGAAGAAACAGCACAGCGACGGTGACAGCGGTCAGACCGGTCCGCCCGCCCGCGCGAATCCCCGCGGCGCTCTCGATATAGCTGGTCGTTGTCGAGGTGCCGAACAGGGCGCCGGCGACGGTCGCGCCGCTGTCCGCGATCAATGCCGGGCCAAGCCGCGGGAAATTGCCATCCGCATCAAGCAATTTGGCCTGATGGCCCAGACCGATCAGCGTGCCGGCGGTATCGAACAAATCGACTAGCAGGAAGCTGAACAGAAGCACCGCCATGGTCGCACCGGCAAGCTGGAAGAAGCCGGAAAAATCGAGGGCAAGCAGGGTTGGCATCGGATCGGGCGGCATTGAAATAAAGCCGGACGGGGCCTTGGAAACGCCTGTCAGCGCGCCGGCAATGGTGACGAGAAGAATACCAATCATGATCGCCCCGGGCACACGTCTGTAATCGAGCGCCACCATGACGATGAAGCCGAGGACGGCAAGCAGCACCGGCAGGCTGGTGAGCGCGCCGACCGTGACGAAGGTCGCCGGATGGGCGACGACGATACCGGCGCTCTTGAGGCCTATAAAACCGAGAAACAGTCCTATACCGGCGGCGATGGCGAGCTTCTGCGATCGGGGTATGGAATTGATGATCCAGGCCCGGACGGGCAGCACGCTCAGGATCAGAAACAGGATGCCGGAGAAAAATACCGCCGCCAGCGCGACCTGCCAGCTGACTCCCATCGATTTGACGACAACGAAGGCAAAGAAGGCGTTGAGTCCCATTCCCGGCGCCAGCGCGATGGGGTAATTGGCGTAAAGCCCCATGATCAGACAGCCGACCGCCGCTGCGAGGCAGGTCGCGACAAATACCGCGCCCTTGTCCATGCCGGCCGCCGCTAAAATGTCGGGATTGACGAAAATGATATAGGCCATGGTCATGAACGTCGTCAGACCGGCGAGCATCTCGGTTCGAGCAGTGGTCTGATGTTCATCCAGCTTGAACAATGAATTCAACATTTTCGCCCCCGCATTTTGTTTTACATTTAATTCGTCCAAAAAAGTGTCGCACATCGGTGTGATTCGTTTAACTAATCCTTAACGAACAGGGGGATACGGTTGTATAATGAAAACGTTTTTCACCACCGCCGCGTTTCTTCTGGCGATCGGTATCATCTACGGCGCGGGCGCCCAGAACCGAACCGTGCGGGTAAGTGAAGCCGATTGTGCCCGTTTTGTCGCGCATGTGTCGAGCGCGGATGTGGCCTATAAACCCGGCGTCGATGCCGACGGCAACAGGGTCGTTCCGGCGGATCTGGGCGGCGGAATAAATATTGCGGCACCAAAGAATTTCGAAATCCCGATCACTCAGGATCTGCAAAAACTTCTGGGTATTCCGGTCAATCCCAATCAGTTTCAAACACAGAATTTCACAATCGGCGTCATAAAGTGGGAAAATGGCCGTGCCACCTTTAACGGAACGCCGCTGCAAAACGAAGAAGCTGCCAAGCTTTCGGCGATTTGCCAGAAGCGGGTAGCCACCCGCAATTGATTGGTTAGGGACGGTTCGCGCCCATTGCCTTCGAATCCCTGCATGCCGTAAAGTCTTGCCGCCGCACCGGCAGCGCCTGATGGTCAGTGTCACGGGTGCGGAGTGGGGTATTCATGCGTCTTTCGAGCTATTTCTTGCCTACTCTCAAGGACAATCCAGCCGAAGCG
>JBLHKG010000085.1:0-7258 GCA_047619835.1 Alphaproteobacteria bacterium | reverse complement strand
GTTGATCTTGAGAAGTTTGGCGTCTTTCCAAGGGCTGAGCGTAAACAGGTTCAGCGCGGCTGCCTCGGCGCCCTTGAAGTTGGGAATGCGTCCCCGCACCGGAAAGGGAAAGCGCGCCAGCTTCTGTTCAGTCAGGGCCTGCCAGATTGTATCCCGCGCATCGGATTTGCCGTTGAATTTGCGGTCACTATACGGACCGGCCATCACGCGGCCATCACGCTGCCATCACTCCACCTTGCCGGAGACCATCAGTGCAAAGCCATAGGACAGCGCAATTTCCTTCAGCCGGTCGAACCGGCCCGAGGCGCCGCCGTGCCCGGCCTCCATATTGATCCAGCAGAGGATGTCATTGTCGCCTTTATTATGATGGCGCAGCTTGGCGGCCCATTTGGCGGGCTCCCAATAGGTCACGCGGGGATCGGTCAGCCCGCCGGTCGCCAGCACGCTGGGGTAGGGCTGATCGGTGATGTTGGTATAGGGGCAGTAGGATGCCATGTCGTTGAAGGCGTCCTCGTCACGGATCGGATCGCCCCACTCAACCCATTCGGGCGGGGTCAGCGGCAGGCTCTCATCCGACATGGTGTTGATGACATCGACAAACGGCACCTCGGCCAGAATGCCGCGGAACAGATCGGGCCGCATGTTGGCGACCGCCCCCATCAGCATGCCGCCGGCGGAGCGGCCCTGACCGACAATGGCGCCCGCGTTGGTGTAGCGCCCGGCGATCAGCGTTTCCGCGGCCGAGATGAAATCGAGAAACGTATTCTTCTTGTGCTTCAGCTTGCCGTCGAGATACCAGCCATAGCCGCGCTCGGTGCCGCCCCGTATATGGGCGATGGCATAGACGAAGCCTCTATCGACCAGGCTGAACACATGGGGGGAGAACGCCGCCGGTATCGAATATCCGTATGAGCCATAGCCGTAAAGCAGCATCGGCGCCGAGCCGTCAATCGCTGTCGCCTTGCCATGCAGGATCGTTACCGGAACCTCCGCGCCGTCATGGCTTTTGGCGATCAGACGGCGGCAGACATAGTCTTCCGGATTATGCCCCGACGGAATTTCCTGTTCTTTCCGCAGGACCCGTTGGCGCGTCTTCATGTCGTAATCGAAGATGCGCTGCGGCGTGGTGGGCGAGGAATAGGCGAAGCGCAGCGTGGTGGTGGCGAACTCGTAGCCCGGCATCAGGGACAGATTGTAGGCATCTTCATCGAACACAATTTCATGTTCTGCGCCGCTGGCGATCTCGCGGATGACGATGCGGGGAAGGGCATCCTCGCGCTCAAGCCGGACCAGATAATCCTCAAACAGAACCATGCTGCGGATCAGGCATCCCGGGCGATGGGCGACGATTTCCGTCCAGTTTTCCGGCGACGGATCAGCGATCGGCGCTTCGACGATTTTAAAATCGACCGCATTGCCGGCATTGGTCCGGATAAAGAACCGTTCGCCATGATCGCTGAAATCGCAGGTGACGCCGGTTTGCCGTTTCCACAGAAGACGCGGCGCGTGGTCGGGTGCGGCGGCTTCGACCGAATATACCTCCGACGTATCCGAATGATCGTGCGCATCAATCAGAATGAAGCGCCCGCTTTCGGTCTTGCCGGCGCCAAGGAAGAAACCCGGGTCGTCCTCGTGATGCAGAACGACATCGGCGGCGGCCTCTGTACCTATTCTGTGCAGGCGGACGCTGTTGGGCCGATGATTGTCGTCGAGCGTGGTGTAAACCAGATTTTTGCCATCTGTCGAAAACGCCAGATCGCCCTGCGAGTCGCTGAGGCGGTCCGGCAGAAGCGCCCCGGTTTCCAGATCGCGGAATTCCACCACGCAATATTCCGAGCCATTGCGGTCGATGGCGGCGGCATAGAGCCGATGATCCGGCGAATGGGCGGTCCCGCCGATGGAAAAGAATTTTTCGCCAACGGCTTCGCTATCGCCGTCGATCAGGATCTGTTCGCCAGTACCCTCGGTCGCGTCGCGCGGTTTGCGGCACAGGATCGGATATTGCCCGCCGGTGGCGAAGCGCCGGTAATATTCCCAGTCTCCGTCCGGCGCGGGAACACTTGAATCGTCTTGTTTGACGCGGCCCTTGAGCTCCTCGAACAGCGTCTCGCGTAATCCGGCAATCGGCGCCAGCACATGGTCGGTCCAGGCGTTTTCGGCTTCGAGATGCGCGCGGATGTCGGCGGTCAGGGTTTCCGGCTCGCGCATGACCTGCTGCCAGTTATCGTCCTTTAGCCAGCCATAGGGGTCGACCAGCGTGTGGCCGAACCGTTCCTCGGTCTTGTCATGCCGTGCGGCGCGCGGCGGATTGTTCGGAGCCATTCAGGTCCTACAGGATATCGAGCACGTTTTCCGGCGGGCGGCCGAGCGAGATCTTCTCACCATTTACGACAATCGGCCGCTCGATCAGGGTCGGGTTCTCGACAATGGCGACGATCAGCTCCTCGCGTCTCTTTGCTGCATCCTTGAGGCCAAGCTCCTTATAGGGCGCCTCGCCTTTGCGCATCAGATCGCGTGGCTCCATGCCGAGCTTGCCGAGAAAAATATCGAGCGTCGCCGCATCGGGCGGGGTTTCAAGATATTCGATGATTTCGGGCGCGATGCCCTTCTCCTCGAGGATATTCATCGTCGCCCGCGATTTGCTGCAGCGCGGGTTGTGATAGATGGTGACCATATCCGTCCTCGTTCAAGCGTTCGGCAGTCCCCGTTTATAGCGATCCGGAGCCAGCCGGAGCAAGCCCTGCGGTCGCTGGCAGCTCGTGAGTCGAAATAAATCGGCGGACATGTGATCCAATCGTGATCGTTCCTCGTATTGAGCTGTGTGTACGCGACTTGGCGTCGCCAGCGCGGTTCACAGGATGAAAAATTGTGCTAACGAGGAGCTCATAGATGAATGCCGTAAAATACGCTGTCCGAGCTGTCGCCATCGCGGCAACTCTTGTTCTCGTGTCGACGGGCGTCCGGGCAATGGAAAAGGATATTGTCGATACGGCGATATCCGCCGGATCCTTCAACACGCTGGTTGCCGCCGTGAAGGCGGCAGGACTGGTGGAAACGCTCAAGGGCAAGGGGCCGTTTACCGTCTTTGCGCCGACCGATGCTGCTTTTGCCAAGCTGCCGAAGGGAACGCTCGACAGCCTCCTCAAGCCGGAGAACAAGGCCAAGCTGGTATCGATCCTGACCTATCATGTTCTTCCGGGAAAGGTTATGTCCGGAGATATCGCGGGCAAAAAACTTTCAGTTGCGACGGTTGAAGGAAGCAAAGTTTCAGTAAATGCGACGTCCGGAGTAATGGTCGACGGGGCGACGGTTACGACAGCCGATATCGGAACCTCGAACGGTGTGATCCACGTTATTGATCAGGTTATCCTGCCGGGTAAATAGCGGAATATGCCGACTGGAATGACGGGCTCCGGAAACTTCCGGGGCCCGTTTTTTTAGCGGTGATAATCGTCCGCTGACCCGAGTGCGGCAGTAGAATAAGCTTCACGGGGATGATTTCCCCGAAGGGAAGATCTTGGTTGAACAGAGATTGAATGCGCTGCTCCGAGCCATTGCTGACGAGCGGAACAAAACGGCTTTCGCCGAGTTGTACCGCTACTTTGCGCCGCGGCTAAAGGCATATGCAATCGGAGGCGGTTGTGACCCGGCGCGCGCGGAGGAGCTTGTCCAGGAAACAATGATAACTGTCTGGCAGAAAGCCAGATTGTTTGATTCGTCCCGTGCGACAGCGGCAACCTGGATCTATACAATCGGAAGAAATAAGAGAATTGATATGGTGCGCCGCGAGAAACACCCGACTCCCGAACCACTTGACGAAGCGACGGATACGATCGCCGATTCCGCTCCTCTGGCGACCGAAAAAATAGAACGAGAGCAGTCCCGGATATGTGTATTGCAGGGGCTGGAACGGCTATCCGGTCTGCAGGCTCAGGCAATTCGCATGGCCTATATCGAAGACAAACCGCATAGCAGGATCGCCGAGGAACTTTCGCTGCCGCTTGGCACCGTCAAATCCAGAATACGGCTGGGGCTTGAATCACTGCGCGGTCTGATGGCGGGAGCAGAAATATGATTGAACATCATGCGTCGCCGGAACTGGTTCTGGACTATGCCGCTGGCGGCATGGCGGAGCCTTTGTCTGTGCTGATGGCGTGCCATGCATCTTTGTGCCCGTCCTGCCGCGTGGAAATTGACCGGCTTGAGACGATAGGCGGGGCACTGCTTGAGACGCTTGAGCCCGAAGCCATGGCGGCCGATGCGCTAGAAACGGTTCTGGCGCGGCTAGACGAGCCAGAGCCGCAGGAACCGCCGTTGCCGCCGCTCGACGACGAAACGGTCGCGTTGCTGCCGGCCCCGCTGCGGCGTTATGTCGGGGGCAATCTTTCGGACCTCCCGTGGCGGTGGCGCGGTCGATCGATGCGTGAAGTCGTCCTTCCTGTCGGCGTCGAGGGGTGGCAGGTGAGCCTGTTCAGGGTTAGGGCGGGCGGGGTTGTCCCGGCGCATCGACACGGGCGCGCCGAACATACGCTCGTCCTGCAGGGCGGGCTCACCGACCGGAATGGCGGGCATCACATCACGGCAGGCGATGTTGAGACGGCGGATTCAGGGCATATCCATCGGCAGATCGCCGATGAGGGCGCCGACTGCCTTTGTCTTGCGGTGCTCGATGCGCCAATCCGGCTCACGGGTCCGCTGGGCTGGATCGCCAATCGGCTGATCAGATTCTGAATAACGGCCAGCCGGCGAAACAGACCGGGTTTTTCCTCAGCGCTCGCCTTCGCCGTCGATCAGGATGAAGGCCATCGTGCAATATGCATCCGACTTGTTGACCCATGCATGGCTGGTGCCGCGCTGGACCATCACGTCGCCCGGCTTCATCACCACCTCGGAATCGTCGAGATACATGGTCATTTCGCCGGTCAGGCAGATCGCGTAATCGACCGTGTCGGTCTGATGCATGAAGGAGTGCTGTTTCGTCTGATGCGCGCCGGCATCATGCTGCAGTGCGCCATCGGCGCCGTATTCCTCGAACGCCTTCTTGGCGGTTTTCTCATCGACCGCCTCGATCTGGTTTTCCGGCGGAAATTCGATCAGCCGGAAGGTGGTGCCGGCCTTGGGCGGCGGTAGCGGCAGATCGACGCTGGTCTCTTCCTCCGGGCCGTCATAGCGCGCCGGAGCGGTTTTGGTGGTCCACATATTGTGGAAAATCACGCCGGGACGGTTAGGGGTGGTCTTGACGCCAGGCGTTGGCCCGTCGGCAATGACGATGGCTTTGCCGCTCGAATCATGGCCGGTGACGATACGGCGTACGCCGACAGGTTGTTTGTCGCTCATTGGTAATTCTTTCTCTGTATTAAAGACGACTAAGGAAGCCGGCCAGCCCCTCGTTGAAGCTCGCCGGGTTTTCCATGTTCGAAATATGCCCGGCGCCGGGCACGACATGAAGTTCCGCGCCGGACACCGCCTGCTGCATCGGACGGATGTAATCGGCATTGGCCGCCGGATCGAACTCGCCGCACATGAACAGGGTCGGCACCTTGATGCGGCTGAGCCTGCCGCCATACTGGATGTCCTGCAGCGCGTTGGAACAACCGATAAACCCGTTGAGCGGCGTCGTGCGGATCATGCCCTTGATCTTGTCCATCACCGCCGCATTGGCGGGGTCGCTGTGGAATTTCTCGGTAAACCAGCGATTGGCGGTCAGATCCGCCATATGGTCCATGCCGTTTGCCCGTGCCGTCGCGATGCGCTCGTCCCAGGCGGCGGAGAATTCGGGTGCCGATTCATAGCGCAGATCGCAGCCGATATAAGCCGCCAGCCGGTCGTCATGATCGATGGCGAGGCCGAGCCCGGTGGTGCCGCCCATCGACAGGCCGCAGAACACGCTGCGCTTGACGCCGAGCGCATCCCACAGCGCAATCACATCGTCAGCCAGCCCGTCGAACGAATAGGGCGGCGCGCTGACTTCGGTCAGCCCATGGCCGCGCTGATCGTAGCGCAGCACCCGCCAGTTATCCGACAGAAGGGCCGCCTGCGCGTCCCACATCGTGACGTTGGTGGCCAGCGAATTTGAGAAAGTAATCCACGGCGCGCCTTCCGGCCCGTCGATCTCATAATTGAACGTGATGCCGTTCGCAGTGACGGTCGGCATTGCCTCGCCTCATCGTTGTTTCGGTAGCTGACCTGATACGGTTTTTGCGGCGTTCGGTCAACGGAGGGGGGGGGGGAGGTCAAATATGATCAACAGGCTCTGACATCCCCTATCCTCGTGATTCTCTCCTCCTTATGATGCCAAATACACCAACGGCACAGGGAGGCACACATGCCGCGCAAGAACATGGGAAAAGCGTTTCGCGATCTGCTGGCGGAGAAGCGGATCATCGTCAAGCCGGGGGCCTATGACGCGCTCAGCGCGCGGATGATCGAGGCGGCGGGGTTCGAGAGCCTCGGTGTTTCCGGCTATGCGGTGTCGGCGGCTTTGCTCGGCAAGCCGGATTGCGGGCTGGTGACGCTGGACGAGATGGTGATGGTGTCGCGCTATGTGCAGGGCGCGGTCAATATTCCGGCGATTGCCGATGCCGATACCGGGCATGGCAATGCGATCAATGTGATGCGGACGGTGGAGGATTTTATCCGCGCCGGGGTCGGCGGCATCCATATCGAGGATCAGGTTGCGCCCAAGCGCTGCGGCCATGTCGCCGGCAAGCAGATCATTCCCGTCGAGGAAGCCGCCGGCAAGTACCGCGCGGCGGCGAAGGTGCGCGATGAGCTTGATCCTGATTTCGTGCTGATCGCCCGCACCGATGCGCGGGGTGTCGCGGGTGGCTCGGTCGAGGCGGTGATTGAACGCGCCAAGGCCTATCTCGATGCCGGGGTGGATATGATCTTCCCCGAAGGGCTAACCTCGAAGGACGAGCTCGCCGAAGTGTGTGACCGGGTTGCGGCGCCGATCCATTATAACCGCACCGGCGTGTCGCCGATGCTGAGCCTCGATGAGCTTAATGCACTCGGCGTCTCGATGGTCAGCAACGCGACCGGCTCACTACGCTGTGCTGCGCGGGCGATGTGGGATTACATGCAGGGGTTCAAGGCCGAGGATGTAGAATGGCAGAAGGCGTTCCTCGCCGATGTCGCCGATCATCCGGTCGGAGATTTCCACGGTTTCATGGGGTTCGATAAGCTGCGCGCGCTGGAGGAAGAGTTTTTGCCGACGGCGGAGCTGCTGGCCAAATATGAAGGCTCGGTCGGATATCAG
>JBLHKG010000084.1:0-7264 GCA_047619835.1 Alphaproteobacteria bacterium | reverse complement strand
TCTTCCGGGATTGTGATGCCGAGCAGCCCCTGTGCCGCCATTAGCTTGGCGACATCCCAGGGGTAGGCGTCGGTATGCGCCCGCTCCAGTGCGCCCGCCGCCAGATGCCGCTCGGCAAAGGCGCGGACTGAATCCTGAAAGAGCTGCTGTTCTTCGGAAAAATTGAAATCCATTTGTGTCTACTCCGCCGCCTGCGCTGATGTGTCCGTGGAGAACGGCAATGTCCTGATGGAGTCCCGCTCGTCCAGAGCCCAGCAGGCATCGAGCAGCGACGGAGCGTGCGTCGCGCCCATCACCGGAGTCGCCAGTTCGGTGAACTTGGCCGAAATTTCGTCGTCCGACAGCGGCAGTTCGGGATCGCCCTTCCGCGCGTGCTGGAAATGCTCAAATGTGCGGCCGTCTTTTGTCCTGACCTTGATATGCGCGGCCCGCTGCTTCGGAAAGTTCCTGTCGACCTCTTCGTTCAGATGGACGGATACCTTCGGGGACAACGCACATGTTTCCGGATGTGTCAGGCGTTCCTCGGAAAATGCATCCAGCCGTACGGTCCCGTGCGTGAAGGCGGTCGCCACCAGATAGGGCACGCTGAACCGGCCGTCATAGGGCGTGATGTGGTCGTGTCCGCTACAAATTTCGACCGTCGAGGAATAGCCGCCAATATCGATGGATTCGATGTCCGCCGCCGTTACTCCGTGCTGCTCCTTGATAGCGAGGGCCGCGTCGATGGCGGCGAAGGTATGGCCGCAGCAGCCGTGGTTTTTGGTTGTCATGACAGTGATGTTGTAGTGCTCGCCCAACCCCTCGGTGGCGATCGACCAGTCGCAGTTTTCGCTCATCGCCGCGCCAACGCCGACCTCGCCGTCGAGCATATCCATCACGCCGCGGATGCCGTGTTTCGCCGATTGGGCACACATTATGCCGGTGTCGGCGGCGTGCGCGCCGTGCATTGGCTTGGTATCTGAATCGGACCGGAAAGCCTGTTGCAGACCTGCCGCCATGGTGCCGACCAGAGCCAGCGCATGGGCCGTCTGGTCGCGGTCGAGCTTTAGCGCGGTCGCAGCGGCGGCCGCCGCGCCGAACGAGCCGATGGTCGCAGTATTGTGCCAGTAGCGGTAATGTGCACGGCCCAGCACCAGCGCGATGCGGGTTGAGACTTCGTAGCCGACGATCACCGCCCGCAGGAACTCTTCGCCGGAAAGATTTTCTCCCTCGGCGACGGCCAGCGCAGTCGACACCACCGGTGTTGACGGGTGGTAGATCGCATCGCGGAAAATATCGTCGAATTCGACCGTGTGCGAGGCTGCGGCGTTGATGATCGCGGCGGTCCGAACGGTGGCAACCCCCCCAGAGGGGAACAGTCTCGCCTTTCCGTGGCCGATATCCTCAGCCAGCGCCTGGGTCAGTCCGCTCGCCGGCTGGAGAAAGCTGCCCGGCGCGGTGGAGGCGCACCAGTCGATGACCGCGCGCTTGGCCCAGTGAAAGGCCAGCTCGGGGATGTCGTTTGTCCGCTCCGCGACGGCGTAGTCGGCGATATCGTGCAGCAGCATGGCGTCAGCATCCTTATTTCCGTCATAATGTTGCCCGACATTACGAAGCGAACGAGCCGGTGTCCACGGTCGGTGTCCACGGTGGGTGTCCCGGTCGGTGTCCAGGGAACGAGCAGGAAGAAAGCATGAGCCTATCCTTTCGCGCTGTTTTGAGTGCCGTCATTCTGGGCTGTCTCGCCGGCGCGCCTCTGGCAACACCGGTGCTGGCGCAGACCGCCCCGGATAAAACTGAAATCGCGGCCTATACCGGGCTGCTGGCTGCAGCCGCCTCAGGCGATATCGCCCGAATTCGGGCGCTCACCCGAACCGGCGCCGACGCCAATGTCCGCGATGCTTTTGGCCGCACGCCGTTGATGGTGGCGGGCTATCGCGGTGATATCGTTGCCGCCAAGGCGCTGCTGGTGGCGGATGCCGATGTGAATGCGCGGGATTCGCAGGCCTATGATCTGATCACCATCGCCGCCGTTGCCAATGATGTGCCGATGCTGAAGCTGGCCATCGCATCGGGTGGCAATACCGCTCTGGTTACCAGCCCCTATGACGGAACCGCGTTGATCGCCGCCGCGCATCTCGGCCATGTTGAAATTGTCAAAACGCTGATCGCGGCGAAGGCGCCGCTCAATCACGTCAATAACCTGGCCTGGACCGCGCTGATAGAAGCCATCGTGCTGGGCGATGGCGGGGAAAATCATTTAGCGTGCGTCAAAGCGCTGGTGGGGGCCGGCGCCGATGTGAATTTGCCTGATGGTGAGGGTAAAACCCCGCTTGCACTGGCGCGCGCGCGCGGTTATCAGGCTATCGAAGAAGTACTGAAAGCCGCCGGCGCGCGGCCCTGATCCGAGTTCAAGAGGAGTTACACATCGCCATGACCCGTAGATTTTTTGCTGCCGTATTTGCCGCCGTATTTACGATGGCGCTGCTTTTCGGCACAATAGGGACCACAACACAGGCCATTGCCGCCGAGGGGAGAAAGAGCGTGAAGATCACGACTAATATGGGAACCATTTCTGTTGAGCTGTTCGCCAAGGAAGCGCCGAAGACGGTTGCGAACTTTCTGGCCTATGTCAAAGCCGGTCACTACAGCGGCACGGTGTTCCACCGGGTCATTGCTGGATTCATGGTTCAGGGCGGCGGATTCAATCCCGGCATGAGCCAGAAGGACACCAACGCCAATGTCGATAACGAGGCCGATAACGGGCTTCGCAATGAGGTTGGTACCCTGGCGATGGCGAGGACGTCCGATCCGCATTCGGCTTCGGCGCAGTTCTTTATCAACACTGCCGACAATGTTTTCCTCAACCATTCCGACAAGAGCGCCCGCGGCTGGGGCTATGCCGTGTTTGGCAAGGTCACTGACGGGATGGATGTGGTCCGCAAGATCGAAGCAACGCCGACCGGCCAGAAAAGCGGTTTCGGAGACGTACCGGTCGAAGACGTGATTATCGAAAAGATCGAGGAGTAGACGGCCCACGCCAGACCGGTCTGGCTGGTTAGTCGCAGGGGCGGGTTTTTAACCCGCCCCTATTCGTTTGCTGGCGTCGTTTGGGGACGTTTGACGATGCCTGATGCCAAAGGGACACCGCACCGATACCCACCCTCTGCCTGACTCTACTGCAACCGCGCCGGCGTCTTGATCCGCTCCGGCAGCTCGTGGCCATAGCCCTCCGCCCGGGCGCGCTTGAGGATTTCGCAGCCCAGCGCCAGATCGGAGAGACCCATCCCCATCGCCTTGAACAGGGTGAGATCGGCGCCGGTGGGCCGGGTGATGTCTTTGGCGATCAGCTCCGACACCGGGTGAACCTTGGCCCATGACGCCTCGTCGTCGCCGTAAGCGCTGCGGAATTCGGCGGACATGTTGCGGATGGTGGCGACATTATCGACCGCAATCAAATCGGCACGGGCGAATATGTCATCGGTGAACTCGGTGCGCGACGGCGTGATGGCGCCCATCGCGTTGAGATGCGAGCCTTTTGCCAGCATGTCGGCGGTTAGGAACGGCACGGTTGAGTTGGTGACGATGGTGACGATCGGCGCGTCCCGTGTCGTGTCTTCCAGCGTTTCGCAGGAAATGACCTCGAAATCGAACTCGGCCCGTACTGCCTCAGCAAAACGGTTGCGGTTTTCCGCGTTGCGGCTGAACACGCGGAGCTTTCTCAGCGGCCGCACCGCGTGGACGGCGGCGACCTGCGGCAGGGCCTGCTTGCCGGAACCGACAATGCCCATCTCATCGACGCCGGCCTGCGCCATCCGCCGGGTGCCGACGCCGGTCATGGCCGCCGTGCGCATCTGGCCAAGCGCGGTCGCCTCGACCACCGCCAGCAGCGCGCCGTCCTCCATCGAGAACAGCTCGACAATGGTCTCCGACTTGCCGTGGACATTGATCCAGTTCTTGAAACCGCACACCATTTCACCGCCGACCGAGGAGCCCAGCACATGCATTGCGTCGTTCTCGGCCACCATCAGAACGCCTTTGGCCATGCTCTGCGCCTTGCCCTCTGCCTCCATCGGCAGGACACGCTCCAGCGCGTTGATGGCATCGGGCAGGCTGATCATCGAGGTAACGTCGGCTTCGGTGATCCAGATCGGGGGGGTGGCCATGATTTTGCTGTCTCTTTCTGTTTGGGCGATGCCGGCCCACTCCCCCACCCGGCCACCCAACGCAGTATCCTAGTGGGTGGCCGGGTGGGGGAGTGGGCCGGTGCTGAATCGCGTACTCTACGCGTTTAATTCAAAAGGAACCTGTTTGGGCCCGGAGCCTTCGTGATAGGCGCCTGTCTCGCGGTCATAGCGGCCCTGCAGCACCTGACCGACCAGCACGCGCGAGCGCAGGATCACCGCCACCGAGCGGATGTCGCTGCCCTGTTCGGCGTGGATATCGTATGGCTTCACGAGGTCGGCCTTGCCGGCCTGTCCCGGATTGGCGCTGGTCTGTACCACCTTGGCATAGCCGTCCTTCCGGCGGTCCTCGACCAGATCGAACCGTTCCAGCGTCTCGGTGCCGTCGAGCAGCCCGTACAGCACCCAGCCATCGGCATGGTCATGGACGCTGCCGGTGCGGCCCGGCTCGCGCACCACCGCGTTGATGACAAAGCCGTAATCGGGATCGGTATAGAGCAGCAGGTTTTTGCCGCCCTCGGTCGAGGGCCATTCCTTTGAATGGGCAAGCAGCTCGGTGTCGGGCAGCAGATTGCTCTCGATCAGCGCATGCGCCCGGGTCATGCGGGTTGCGTCATCCGGCACATCGGCCCAGATGGCGCGCAGATCGTCGATGAATTGCTGGAAGGCGGGTAGTCTCTGGCTGGCCATGACGGTTTCTCCTGTCTCTCGTTCGGGTCTCTCATTCCGGGCGAAATTACCATGGCACATCGGTCACAACAATGTGCCCCTGTCACATCCGTGCGGCCTCGTGTAGAGAGGAGATAACCAAAGATGAGAGGCAGCATGTATGTCGTGACGGTGAATTTCGAGATCGAGCCGGCCCATGTCGATGGTTTCCGCACCGCGGTGATGCGGCAGGCTGAAAATTCAGTCTCAAAGGAGCCGGACTGCCACCGGTTTGACGTTTCGGTGGATGGCGCCGATCCGGCGAAATTCTTTCTGTATGAGATCTATACAGACGAGGCGGCCTTTCAGGCGCATCTGAAAACCGCACACTATGCCGATTTCAACGCGACCACGACGCCGTGGGTAAAGGCGAAGGCGGGCACGCGGTTCGAGAGTGTTCTGCATATCCCGGCGCATGGATAGAAAAGGAGATTTGAGCATGACAGACAGCACCATCCTCAAGGCCGAAGACATCGCCACCGTCAATCGCGGCGGCGGCATCAAGACGACGCCGCTGGTGGTTCATCGGAAAGTCCCCGAGGCCCGCTTTACCACCGGTATGACAGTGTTCCCGCCCGGCGAAGGCGCGCCGATGCACAGCCATAATTGCGATGAGCAGGTGACGTTGCTGGAAGGCGCCGGCGAATGCGAGATCGACGGCGTGGTGACGAAGCTGGTGCAGTATGACACGACCTATGTTCTGGCCAATGTGCCGCATCGCTTTGAAAATACCGGCGATGGTCCGATGCGCATTCTGTGGATCTACAGCACCGACATCGTGACCCGAACCTTCACCGCCACTGGCGAGACGGTCGAGCATCTCACTGAAGCCGATATGATGAGTTCCAATTAGGGGGACTTTCTTTCTACGGCCCGTGCCCGGTCGCCAGCGGGCTTGAATCGGCCAGATCGAGCATCCGCCGGGCCAGCCGTTCGGTCATCTCGGCGCGTTTTGCGGCATGGGCCGGGTCGTCCCACAGATTGTCGAACTCGTTGGGGTCGCTGGTGAGGTCGTAGAGCTCTCCCCAATCCGCCTGCGAATAGATCGTCAGCCGCCAGTTATCGGCCATCAGGGTCCGTTCGCGGAAATTATTGTCGAACCCCATATAGCCGCGCCGCTGGTCTTCCTCGATCACCATCCCGTCATGGCCCTCGCCGGTGGCCGCCATGGCGGGCAGCGATTTGCCCTGCATGCCGTTGAACGCGGCGATGCCGGCGCGCTCCAGCACCGAGCTGGCAATATCGAGCGTGCCGCAATAGGCGTCGCTCGCGGCGGGCCACTCGGCAACTGTCGGGTCCGACCAGATGCACGGCACCCGGACCAGCCCCTGATAATGCAAAGCGGCTTTCAGCATGAGCTGATGGTCGCCCATGAAATCGCCGTGATCGGTGGTGAAGATCACCACCGTGTTGTCCGCAAGACCGTTATCGGCCAGCGATTTCAGCACGCCGCCGATCGCATCGTCGATCATGGTGATGGCGCCGTAATTGAGCGCGATGGCATGGCGCGCTTCCTCCTCGGTGCAGGCAAAGGCGCGCTGGGCGTCCTTTTTGGCACGGCCCTCGTCGCGCTCGCGATGCATCTCGGCGAGATGCGGCGGCAGCTTTTCCTTCGGGTGATGAAACGCTGCCGGGGTCGGAATATCGGCCGGGTCGTACATATCGAAATAGCGCCCCGGCGCGGTGAACGGATGGTGCGGGTCGGGGAACGAGCACTGCACGAAGAACGGCTGGTCGTTGCCGGATTGCGCCTGACGCTCGAAGAACTGCGTGGTCGCCTCCGCGATAAAGCTGGTCGGGTAGAGCTCTTCCGGGATACGGGTGCGCCAGGCCTGAGGAGTACCGATGTCGCGATTAGCGGCCAGCGCATTGGCCGGACCGCGCAGGCTGTCGGGGTCTTTGTGGCGCTCGGCGAGCCAGCGGCTGTAATGGCCGGTCACCCGGTCGCCATGGCCGATGGCGAGGGCAATCTCGTCAAACCCGTAAAATGGCAGCTCGGGCTCGAACCCCGGCTCGCCATTCCAGGTCGGCGGCAGCTCCTCGTCATAGCGCCCGTCTTCCCACTGGCCGCGCCGCGCCTCCGCCAACGTTTCTGGCGGCTGGGTTTTTGACATATCCGGTTCCGGCATCCCGACCTCAAGCGGATTGGCGCTGATGCTCTGCAGATGGCTCTTGCCGAACAAAGCCGTGCGATAGCCGCCGGCCCGCAGCAACTCGGTAAAGGTGACGGCCTGTCGCGATAGCGGAATGCCGTTCTGCCGCACGCCATGCAGCGACGGCATGCGCCCGGTCATCAACGTGCCGCGGTTGGGCATGCAGATCGGGGTCGCGACATAGAACCGGTCAAACCGCGTGCCCCGCGCCGCCAGCGAGTCGATATTCGGCGTCTGAAC
>JBLHKG010000083.1:0-7293 GCA_047619835.1 Alphaproteobacteria bacterium | reverse complement strand
GCCGGTCGCCCGGTTGCCGGATGGGTTCGGGCCACCGGGTGGGCGCGGGGTGGCTTGATTTCGGCGAGGTCGATGGGACGCGCGTCGTTCTGCTCCAGACTGCGGGCGTAGGTCGGCATGCCGCTATGCAGCGCGCGCAGTCCCTGCAAAACGGTACGCATTCCCTCCGAAAGCTCCTCCCAGGCGCGGTACATATTGCAGAACATGGTGTCGCCGCGCCCGTCGGGAATTATGCGCGCATGCAGTACCGTGGTTGAAGGGGGGCGTTCAGCGTGGGAGATGTCCGAATGCCAGTAGTCATTGCGGGCGCCCGGTCGCCCTTCGCGGTTTTCGAGGATCAGCACGGCGGGAAATCCATCCACCGTCTCGCGTGTGCGCAGCGGATGGGGCTCGACCGGGCCGAACAGCTCGGTGAATTCGATCTGGGCGCCGGCGGGCAGGTCCTGATCCGGGAACACCAGAATCAGGTGCTCGTGAAACGCTTCGCGAAGGGCCACGCCGGTAGCCTCGTCCAGCCGGGCCAGATCCACACCCCGTATTTCTGCGCCGAGAGCGCCGCCAAGCCTGGTGATTTTCATGAGGATCTCAGTTTTGGAAATGTTGCAAATGAAGCTTCACGGTACAGGCACCGTCGTCAGGTTAGCGGGTTCATGATGTGCTCCTGATAGGGAGCGCGTTCGCCCAGCCGGTCATACCAGCGGCGCAGATTTGGATATTCTTCCCGTTCGATGTCCATGTTGAACCACCGGAAGGTAAAAACCCCGACAGGGATGTCGCAGATCGAAAAATTCGATCCGGCGGCGAATTCGGTTTGGCCGAGATAGCGGTCGAGGATGGCCATTGCAGCGGCGGAATCCTGGCGCGATTTTCGAATGGCGTCCATATCGCGGTCCTCCGGTGCGGTCCGCACCAGCCCCCAGAATACGCCGTGCGTGGCGGGTCCCAAAACGCTTAATTGCCAGTCCATCCAGCGTTCGCCGCGCCCGCGCTCAGCGGGGTCGGTCGGATAGAGCGCACCGTCACCGTATTTGTTCGCCAGATACCGGATGACGGAATTTGACTCCCAAAGCACCAGATCGCCGTCGATGATGGTCGGAACCCTCGAATTGGGGTTCATCGCCAGATACGCGGCATCGCGTGTTTTGCCGAAGGGGCCGCCGTAATCCTCGCGCTCAAACGGGATGCCAAGCTCGCCGCAGCACCAGAGTACTTTTTGGACGTTCGAGGAATTTTTTCGGCCCAGAATTTTCAACATGAATTTCGATCTTCCTGGTTACCTGTCATCAATTGCTGTGTAAAAAACACCGCCCTGACCGGTTTGACCGATCAGGGCGGTGGGATTTAAACGGCTGTTAAACGCTACTTGAACAGCGGAAGATACTTCTTCGCATTCTTCAAAACCTTGCGGTAGGAAGCAATTGCCTGATCGTGCGGCTGGTAGATGATCTGCTCTCCCAGCTTGCCGATCAGCCGCGTGACCGGCTTGCTCTTCAGCATCTTGCCGAGCTTCGCGGACATCGCCGCCACCTGCGCATCGGGCGTATCCGGGTGCATGGCAATAAAGCGGGGCGGGTTGAACGGCGTGAGGCCCAGCGTCTTCGCATTCGGCACATTACCGAGGATTTTTTTCACCTTCTTCGGGTAATCGAGGCTGCTGGCGTTAACCACGATCGATGCCCGGTCGGTCGATGAAATCGCGGTTGAGGTGGTGACCGTGACCATGTTGATGTGGCCGCCGAGGAAGTCGTTCATCGCCTTGCCGGTGCCGGAATAGGTTACCAGGATGACGCGGTCGATGAGGCCAAGCTGACTCAGCAGGCTTGCCGGGCCAAGCGCTTGCGTAATGGTGCCGCCGATGGTGAGCTTCTTGCCACCGGATTTAAGGTGTTTGATTAACCCGGCCCAGGTCGAGTAGGGCTTGCCCTTGGGCGCCATCAGGGTCGGCCGCATGACCGAATAATAGGCGGCGATCTTGACGTTCTCCGGGTTGAAGGGCGGTTTCTTTTCGAGCAGGGCAGCGATGACCGGAGTCGGGCTCGCCAGCAGGATCGAGTGGCCGTCGGCGCCCTTTTCGAGCATGTATTTCCAGCCCACCGTGCCGCCGGCGCCGCCCCGGTTCTGCACCCGCATACCCGATTTGAAGACATCGAAGCCGACCGACGACATAACGCGCGCCCAGCGGTCGGTGCCGCCGCCCGCGCCAAACGGCACGATCGCCTGAACCACCTTGCTGGGATACTCGTCGGCCAAAACCAGTTTATGCTGCGCGCCGATCAGCGTGACTGTAGCGGCCAATGGAATTGCCGCCAAAAATTTCCAATGTTTCTGCATGGCATTATCTCCCTGAGTGAATTCTGCGTGAAGGAATTGGTCTTCGTAAAATCAAGTAAGGAAGTAAGACGGACTGTGTGAATTCTGTCAATCGTCGCGCGCATCGTCGCGAATCGCGTTCATGCGTTCCATGATGCGCAAGCGCGATGAAGCATAGGTCAGTACGACGACACCGAGAGCGAGACCGATTGCCAATGGGCTATGGAACAAAGTCGTGATCCAGTCCCCTTCGTTGATCAGCAGACCGCGCCGGAGATTTTCCTCGGCCGGCGGCGCCAGCAGGAACGTGATGACCAGCGGCGCCTCGGGTACCTTGAACAGCCGCATGAAATATCCCAGCATGCCGAAACACAGCATGATCACCACATCATACGGATTGTTGGCATAGGAATAGGCGCCGATCACCGCCATCATCATGACGATGGGCACCAGCAGCGGCGCCGGCAGTTCGCCCAGCTTGGCGTATACGAAGGCGAAAATTCGTCCGATGCCGAGATTGAAGACATTGCCGATCAGCAGGATGATGAACAGCGAATAAATAATGGTCGGAAACAGCTCGAACATGCGGGGGCCGGGCGTCGCGCCCTGCAGCATCAGCGCCGCGCCGATCAGTGCTGCGACCGCGCTGCCCGGAATGCCGAAGGCAAGCAGGGGTATCAGCGTCGGGCCAACCGTTGCATTATTGCCGGCTTCCGCCGCAGCAACGCCTTCCAGCCGTCCCGTGCCGATTTTCTTTTCGGGAAATACCTGCTTGGCAATGCCGTAGGACAGGAAGGCGCCGACCGTCGATCCGAGACCCGGCAGCATGCCGACGAAAGTCCCGACGCCGAGACCGATACCCATTTCTTTCCAGCAACTGATATATTCGCGAAAGGTCAGCCCCTCGCCACTGACCGTCAGCAGTTTTTTTACCGTGTCCGCCAGCTGTTGCGCTCTTCGGCTTTCCCGGAACAACTCGACGGTCTTTTCAATCATCGCGCCCATTGCGAAAATGCCGACCACCAGCGGGATCAAATGGACGCCATCGGCAAGCCACCAAAGTTCGAATGTGTTGCGCGACACCGAGCTGATCGGATCGGATCCCATGGTTCCGAAATAAAGCCCGAGCGCCGCGCTCAGCATGCCCTTCGCCAAATGTGCGCCGCTGAGTGCGCCAAGCAGGCAGACCGCCAGAACCATTAGCCAGAACCGCTCCGACGGGCCGAACTTAAGCGCGATCAGGGCCAGCATGGGTGCGATAAGTATGGTTATCACGTCGCTCAGGAAATCGGCTGTCACCGAAGCATAAAGGGCCATCAGAAGCGCCTTTCGGCCCTTGCCCTGCTGCATCAGCTTGTGCCCGTCGAAGACGGTGGCCGCAGCCTCCGATGTGCCGGGCGTGGCGAAACTGATGGCCGATATCGAGCCGCCATAGACCGCGCCTTTATAAAGACCAATCAGCAGGCCCAGCGCCGCCGCCTGTTCCATGGTAAAGGTCAGTGGCAGCATCAATGCCACGCCGGTTGTGGCGGTCAGCCCCGGCATCGCGCCGACACCCACGCCGATAAAGACCCCGATCGCGAGCCACATCAGCGTTTTGAAGGTGAAGACCAGATTGATTGCTTCGTAAAAGGCGTCGGCGTTGAACATGACTATCCGATTCAGAGCCCGAGGATACGGCTTGGAAGTTCAATTCCAATAGCGCGAAAAATGCCATAGATCACGATCGTGATCACCAGGCTGGCGACTATCGCCGAACGCAGGGGGCGGACGCCGAGCACATAGGTGGCCCCGGCTATAAAGACCGGGGTTACCAGGAGAAAATCAATCCGCCACGCCAGATCGAAATAAACATAACAAGTCGCCATCGCGGCGGCGGCGATCACCCAGTCCATCCAGCGCGACTGGGTGAGTTCTTTGTCCGTCTCATGCCGGTGCCGGTCGAAGACCATGGTCAGCGCACAGATCAGCATGGTAAAGACCGCGACGGCGGTGAAAAAGCCGAGACGAAACCCGTCCCGCAAGACGCGGAACGCCCATTCGCTGGTACCGAGATAAACAAGCAAGGCCACGGAAATGCCCGCAATGCAGCAGGCGATCCCCTGATTAGTCTTAATCCAGTCACCGCGCTCTTTGGTGCCTGCGTTCCGACTGTCCAATTTTCCGCTCCCGATCCGTATGAATTTAGATCTGATTTGCCGAGCTTAGTTTGTCACAATTTCACATTCGGGTGGTAGGCGCAACGAATGCGGTGCGCTCGGCCAGCGCAAAGCCCATCCGGAAACTCACCCGCCAATCCCCTCGACCGACTTCCCCACGGGACGCCTCGGCACCTCGTCGGTGTCGGGTGAATAGACCCAGGCCACCGCCGGATGGGCCATCATGCGATTGCGCCATTCATTGATGCGGGGATAGTCCGTGCTTTTATCCTGACCGCTGTAGGGGCGGAGCAGTCTATCAGCCTTCGCGCGTCTCGCAATAATCGAGCACCGCCTTGACCATGCCGACATAGCCGGTGCAGCGGCACAGATGGCCCGACAACATGTCGCGCAGCTCTTCCTCGGTTGGCTTGGGATTGTCCTTCAGCCAGGCGGTCAGGGAACTCCTGGCAAGATGTCATGCGAGCCGTCGTGCGAGCCGTCGTGCTCGATTGACTCGTCCCTGATCGAAGTGCAGAATCTTGACGGCAAAGCGAAATCTTCGGCCCCGTGCGTCAGGCACAGATGTTGGATAGGCGCGTAACATTGACGGCAAGACGGCGGAGGGGACCACTTTGTTGAATGCGTATCCGCCTCCAGCGCGTTGCCGACAGCAGGTTGGACCGATTGTCCTTCCGGCAGCCTGCGAAACCGCCTGATGGAGGCTTCGGTCGATCATGCAACCGGCTTGGCGCTCGCGAGCGCTGGCCGTCTTGACGAGGCAGAGGCCATCTTCCGGAGGCTGCTTGACGCGGATCCCGCCGATCCGGAAGCCCTGCATTTTTTCGGTGTCCTTTCGGGCCAAAGATCCGATCCCGAAGCAGCTGAATCGTATCTGAGACGGGCCATCGACGCACGGCCCGGCTGGGCAAAGCCATGGAACAGCTTGGGGGCGGTGCTCCATTCGCAGGGAAAAAATGAGGCGGCGCTGACGGCCTGCCGCGAAGCGGTTCGGCACGATCCGGCGGCAGGCGATTGTCAATACAATTTAGGGCTCGCTCTGTACCTGTGTGGGCGTACCGAAGCCGCCGCGGAAAGTCTGTACAGGGCGAGCGTCGCCGAATCCGCCGCTGCTGAAGCGTTCGACAGCCTGGGCCGGGTGGTCAAGAATCTGTTGCGCAGCGCGCAGTCCGAAGCCGCCCGGCGCCGGGCCAACGAAATTTGTTCCCACTATGCCGGGGCGTATAATGATCGGGGTGTTGCTTTGCGTCGCGAGGGCCGTTACGCAGACGCCGAAACGAACTATCGGCGGGCGATCGAACTCGTCCCGCTTTATGCCGAGGCCCATAACAATCTGGGCATTGCCTTGCGTCGTCAGGGCCGTTACGCGGACGCCGAAGCGGCGTTTCGGCGTGCCATCGAGTTGGCTCCGGACGTCGCCTCGTTTCACGGCAACCTCGCCAACCTGTTGCGGATCCTTGGCGAATTTGCCGACGCCGAGGCGGCGTACCGGCGGTCCATCGAGCTCGACCCAACACACACCGAGCCATACCGCATGCTGGCCGGACTGACGCCGATCGGAGCGGACGATCCGCTCATGGCACGCATGCAGTCGCTTGCGGGGACCGGCTCGCTTTCGCCGGAACGGCAGATCAATCTGCATTTTGCGCTCGGCAAGGCGCTCGAGACCCAGAAGGATTTCGATGCCGCCTTCCATCACTGGAGCGCCGGAGGCCGATTGCAGCGATCCATACTGAAATACGACGACGCCGTACGCGAGGCGGCTGCCCAGCGGATCATGGCGGTATTCAATCGCCAATTTCTGGAACGGAATGCCGGTGGAGGCTGCCCGTCCAGCGCGCCGATTTTCGTGCTCGGCATGCCGCGATCCGGTACGACGCTGATAGAACAAATCCTCGCCAGCCACTCTGCGGTCGAAGCCGGCGGCGAACTCGGAACGTTGCAACGCCTAGCCGCCGGTTCCGGCTTTCCAGACGCCTTTGCCGATGCGGATCCGGAGGGGCTGCGGGCGCTCGGTGAAGCCTACATCGCCGAGACCGGCCTCTCCCTGAGTGAGCGTTTCACCGATAAGCTGCCTGAAAATTTTCTGCGTATCGGGCTCATTCACCTTATTCTTCCCAACGCCCGCATCGTTCATTGCCGCCGCGATCCCGTCGATACCTGCCTTTCGTGCTATTGCCAGAAATTCCGGGGTGTCAGCCAGCCCTACTCATATGACCTCCACGAACTCGGGCTCGAGTACCGCCGGTACGAACGGCTCATGGAGCATTGGGGAAAAATGTCGCCCGGAACAGTCCACGAGATACGCTACGAAGAGCTGATCGACGACCAGGAGGGCGAGACACGGCGCCTGTTGGCCTATTGCGATTTACCGTTCGAGGACGCCTGTCTGCGGTTCTTTGAGACCGCACGGGTCGTCGAAACCGCCAGCGCGAATCAGGTCCGTCAAAATCTCTATCGCACGGCCACCGGACGCTGGAAACAGTATGAAGCCCATCTTGAGCCGCTGCTGGCTGTGCTCGGCGCATGAGCGAAAATTCGACCGGGATAATCCAATTTCAGATTGTCGCCCCTGACTGCTTGCCGAAATTTATCGCTTTCCCGCCGCCGGCGAGACCGAAATCAATCAATCGGGTCTGATCCCGTGAACCGTCATCGAACCGGCGGGTCGGTATGAAACCGGCACTAACAACCATCGAATCTCGTGAAGGGGCGGGTTTCAAACCCGCCCGGCCGGGAATCCGTTTATCAGCCTTCGTGCGTCTCGCAATAATCGAGCACTGCCTTGACCATGCCGACATAGCCGGTGCAGCGGCACAGATGG
>JBLHKG010000082.1:0-7298 GCA_047619835.1 Alphaproteobacteria bacterium | reverse complement strand
TCTTCCCGCGTGAGGGCGTCGAGCGCGGCGAAGGGCTCGTCCATCAGCAGGACCAGCGGTTCGGTGATCAGCGCCCGCGCGATGGCGACGCGGCTCTGCTGTCCGCCGGAAAGCTCTCGCGGATAGCGCGCCGTATAATCGGCGAGTCCGACCAGAGACAGCAGTGCTAATGCCTTGTCGCGATCATCTGGTGTGACTGAGTGTTTAAGCGAGATTGGCAGCAGGACATTGTCGAGCACGGAGAGCCATTCGAGCAGGTTCGGTGTCTGGAAGACAAAACCGATTTGGGCGCTCGGCTCGCGGATTTCCGTCCCCTCGATGTGGATCGATCCCTGGCTCGGCGTCAGCAGCCCGGCGGCGACTTTCAGCAGGGTGGTTTTACCGCAGCCGCTGCGCCCGACCAGGCAGTGGAACTCGCCCTTTTCGATATTCCAGTCGATCCCGTCGATTACGGCTTCATCGCCCTGATAGATGTAGCTGGCCTGGTTGATGGTAAGAAAGCTCATGCCGATCCCTCAATCCACATAGGGCGCGAAACCGTCGGCGGCTGTTTCCGCCGATTGTTCGATTTCAGTCAGGGTGACAAGGTCCAGCAGGTTGAAGCGGCCATCGTGATGCCAGCCGGCTTCCGGCGCGGTCATTTTTCCCAAGGCGCTGATGCGGGTTATGCCGACTTCCCCCAGAATGCCGGCGAGGCGGAACAGCTCCTCAGGCGCGGCGGCTATTCCGACCGTTTGAAGGAGCGCCTTATAGGGCGCAATCCGGGGCGCCACGTCCGCCAGCGCATCGACAGCGACGATCTTGATCGTCCGGTTGAGCCCACTGGGCGTCAGATCGTCCGTGTCCTCGCTATAGGAGACGCTCCACGCGCCCGCCGGATCGCTCATGATCTCCCGCCCGGGCTGCGAAAGGGATTTCAACTCCTCGGCATGGCGCCAGGCGGCAACGTCGCCTGCCTCCGGTATGGTGAGCGCCCGCCGCGGAAACTTTTTCTCGAAACTCGCCAGTTCATGCGCGACATAGTGGGAGAATTCCTGCGGCGAGACCTTGCCGCCGCGCTCGACAAAGAACAGATGCGGCGAGTAGCAGCCCTGCTGGTCATAACGCACCACGTCATAGGCTGCCTGATGCGCTGTTTCCCAGGCTTTCCTGGTATCGAGAGCGTCCTTTGAGACCATCCCGAAGCTGACCTTGTGGCCATGGGCGAGATAGCGCGTTGTGACCGGCAGGCGGTCGCGGATTGCTTCCAGCGAAACGTTGCCGCCATAGGCGAGAACGGTGCCGGCTTCTTTGAGCAGCGCTGCCTCGCGCGCTGAATCGCCGCCCTTCCACCAGACGATGGCGAAACAGTCGGCGAGTTCCGGCGCCGTCTCGGCCAATAGCCGCGCGAACAGGCTGGCGAACAGCGGCTCGGCGCTTGGCACCTTGCCGATATTGCCGGCCTTGACCAGCAGGCCGGATATCAGACTCCAGAGCGGCAGGCCGGGCACGTTGCCGGCCCAGATATGAACCAGAATATCCGGCCCGAATGCGCGCGCGAAGCCACCCTTTGCCAGCGGCTGAAAATCGTCGAGACTTCCCGGGTTGGTGAAATCCTCGGCGAGAAACCGGGTGAGCTGAGGCTTGCGGAAAGTTTTCAGATATTCGGTCAGGCCGAGCCGCACCATTTCCGAATCATAGCCGGTGATGACGGGTAGCAACTCCTCCATCTTGCGGCGGTAAGGATCGGTGCGATCGAGCAGCCGGGCAATGGCGCGGTCGATAATGTCGGTGATTTGCGCGACGGGCAGGGGTTTCAGGCGCTCTCGGCTCGCAACGCGTACCCGCGCGGCCAGATTTTGCATTTGCGCATCACTCAGTACGGGAACGGCGATCTCGAGCGGCGCATCCGCCCGGTCAAATGTGAGGGTTTGCCACTCGACATCATCAGGATCGAGGCCCGGCAGATATCCGGCGCGTTCCATCATTGGCGCCCTTAGCTCCGCGCCGCTTTGAGGAATTCCGCGACCGCCATCGAACATCCCCTGGCTTCCGCCCCGTCGGCCCGACCGAGCAACAGAAACCCGTCCTCAACCTCAACGCCGGCATCCTCGGTCAGGATGGTTGAGACGATGTTGAAATGGGCCAGATCGCAATGCACCAGCACGCCGGCCTCGCCGCGCGGCACGTCCTGACCGGTGAGCGGATTGATCGCCCGGGTTCGGATCCAGTGCGGGCCTGATTTGACCGACGGGCAGGTCTGGTTCCCCCAATCGTAGAACTGGGTGCTGAGCTCCGTCATGCCATACATGTTGATGCATTGGTCGCGCGGCACGTAAAAAACCGAGGAAAGTTTCCTGTAAAACTCGTCCAATTCCAGCTCGCGGGACTGGCCCTTAAAGCCGCCGGTATCGAGAATTCGGCTGCCCGGTGGCAGCTCGGCGGACTCGCCCAAAGACTGCATTTCGTCCATCAGATGAACAAAGCTGTAGCTGGCGCCCAGCAGGGCATAGGGCTCGCCGCTTGTCTCGGCATGGGCCAGTTCGGTCAACAGCCTGATCTGGTCGATACCGTGCTCGGTAAGCAGATAATGGCTGTCATCGGTGCCGAAATGCGCCATCGCCAGCGCCAGATAATGGGCGAGGGATGAATTCTGCATGGCGGTTTCATCGGGGAACAGGATGCCCATGCGGATGCGCTCGGTATCGCCCATAAAGCGATGCCGGAAATTGGCAATCATTGACGCGTCATAAACACGGATGTCAGCGTGATAGCTCTTGCCGCGCACGCCATCCTGCGTCGTGCCGCTGGTCATGAACACCCGTTCCGCCTGTTCCGGATCGCTGCAACTGAGCGTCAAATCCTTGAAGGCGTCGATCGGTACCGCTGGAATATCCTGCCAGCCCTTGCAGGTGCGCGGCGTCTTTTCGCGCTGCTGGCAGAACCGTCGATAGGGTTCATTGTTTTCGAACTGATACGCGAACAGGATCAGCGCGAGGGCATTGAAGTCATCGTCCGACGCGTCTTCGGCACCGATAAAGGCGAGCAGCGCCTTGATGATCTGGTCTTGTGTCACGCGTTACGGACCTCCCGTTCAGGATAGTGCCCGGATGACCGGCAGCAGAAAAAGGGGGGTCGTGCGTTGCGTCATTCCCTTTCCCTACGCCGGCATAACCCGGATCAGGTTCTAAGGGTCGTCGCGTTGGCGCGGGATTATGCGCCGGTCGACATCTCAGCCTCCTATCGAGGCTCCCCTGGGACCAATGGGGTGATTATGACGGGCTCAGACGGGGCGTCAAGCGCGCGGGGTACGTTATGCGTTGACGAAAAATTATGGAAACTCAATGCAAATTCAGACCAATTAATTTCGCCGGATTGTACGGTCGAGATTTTTCGCAAGCGGCCACGGAAAATCATGTCAGAATCAGATCAAATAATAGAGCTGGAACGTCGCCTTGAAGAGGCGATCAATGAAAATGATGCGCTTCGCGCGCAAATTTCAACCGCCGGGACGGATTGTGGCATCTGGGAGCGGGATTTTGTAACCGGTGAGGTCTATCGGTCTGAGCGCCTTTTGGAAATCATGGGCTATCGGCCGGGCGATCCTCTGCCCGGCGTGGAACGAATTGATGATGCTATCCATCCTGACGATTTTGAGCGACGCCAAATTGCGATGGACCGGCATTTCGACTTCCGCACCCCGTTTGACGAGGAATTCCGGATTCGCAGAAGCATGGGCGAATATATCTGGGTTCATGCCAGGGGCCAGGCGACGTGGGATGAAAACGGTAAAGCGGTGCGATGGGCGGGTTCGATCAGTGAAATTACCGAACGTAAACAAATTGAAGAAGCGCTGCAGGAAAGTGAGCAACGCTACCGTGGCCTGATCGAGAGTTCCGGTCTTGGCATTCATATCGCCAAGGTCGGCGGCGGTCGATTGTTCATGAATGCCACGCTGGTCAGGCTCCTGGGTTATGAGTCACCCCAGGAAGTCTACGATTTACCAAATTACAGGTTAGTCGCGACCCATGATCAGGAAAAGGCTATCGGTTATCTTAAGGCAGCCGCAGAATTTCCGGACGGATACTCACAACAGTATGAATGTGATTACGTCCATAAGAACGGAGAAATTCTCTCTTTCCACGTGATTATTCGCAAAATCGTGTGGTACGGGGAAGCCGGCATTGAACGCACCCTCATCGATATTTCCGAGCGCAGGGAAGCGGAGCTGGCTCTACTTGAAAGTGAGGAACGTCTCAGGGCGATCATTGATCACAGCCCGTCGCTTATTTTTCTAAAGGATACGGAATCACGTCTCCTGCTTGTTAACAAGGCCTACGAGGAACGATTTGGCATTTCCCGTGAGGAGGTCCTCGGCAAGCAGAGTTACGGGTGGTTGGGGTCTGAGCTTATCGAACAAATAATAGCGCAAGACCAGGAAGTTATTGCCCGTGCGGGGCCTGTTGTATTGGAGATCGAACACACCGATTCCGCGGGCAGATCGCACTTCGTGCAGTCAATCAAGTTTCCGGTACGAGACCCGGCGGGAAATATCATCGGTCTTGGCGGCATCAGCTCCGATATCACCGAACTCAAGAAAGTTGAACAGGATTTACGCGAAAGTCAGCTGAAGGCTGAAGCCGCCAACCGCTTGAAGTCGGAATTTCTGGCGACAATGAGCCATGAGATTCGCACGCCGATGCACGGCATTCTGGGGACGGTTAGCCTGATACAGGATACCGACCTCTCGCCGGCGCAGCGGAACTATGCCGACACGATCAAGCAATCGGGCGATGCGCTTCTCAACATTATCAATAGCATCCTCGATCTATCGAAAATAGAAGCCGGTGGACTACTCATCGAAGAGGTGGATTTTGGCCTCGCCCCCCTGCTTGATAGTGTTGCGGGATTGATGGAATCACGCGCCCGGCACAAGGGACTGGCCTTTGCGATCGAGCGCGCGCCCAATGTCTCCGATTCGCTCAGGGGAGATCCGGACCGCATCCGGCAGATCCTGTTCAATCTTATCGGCAATAGCATCAAATTCACGGAAGCTGGCGGAATTGCCATTCGCGTAAGCCAGACCATACGCGCGGACGAAATTTGTGAGATCCGGTTCGAAGTGGAGGATACCGGGATCGGGCTTGACGAGGAACAGCAAGAGAGGGTTTTTGACCGGTTTTCCCAGGCCGACGGGTCCACGACACGCAAGTTCGGTGGAACCGGGCTGGGGCTGGCCATTTCCAGAGAGCTGGCTCAGCTTATGGGCGGCTCGATCGGTGTTCGGAGTTACCCGGGCGGGGGATCTGTTTTCTGGTTTACGGTGCGCTGTGAAGCCGGAGATGCGGCGAATATCCATGAGCAGGATCAATCCAGAAACTCCGACGGACCGGCCGAGGCTATGCAAATTCAATCCCTGAGAATTCTGATCGCCGAGGACAACCTGGTAAATCAGCTGATCGCTTCCGACACGCTGGAATCAGCGGGTCACCGCGTCGACGTCGTTTCCAATGGCGTTGAGGCCATCGAAGCCGTTACAGCCTTTCCGTATGACTTGATCCTCATGGATATTTTTATGCCTGAAATGGATGGTTTGACGGCGACCAAAAGAATTCGGGCTATGCCGGGTGAGGTATCGAACATTCCGATCATCGCCCTGACCGCCGATGCGATGGCCGGCGAACGAGAGAAATATCTCGCGGCGGGAATGAACGACTATCTTTCCAAGCCATTCGAGATGCAACAATTGCTCAGGACGATCAAGCGCTGCATATTCCATGGGACTCCGGCGACGCATTGAGGCTTAATGCCGACGCCGAACATCGTCCCCGCCGGTCCCCTCTGTGACGATCAGGGACGATTTGGTTTCCCGACAAATCCCTCGCCGTGCCCTGCCTCCTCGGCAGCCCAGCCGCCGGCAACGCGTCCGCTGAAGATCGACGGGCCCAGCATAGTGCCTTCCAGCCCGGCGCGGCCGTTGATATGGCCGCCCGCCATGCCGCAGGCCTCCCCCGCCGCGTAAAGCCCCTGAATGGGCTCGAAATGCTTGTCGAGGACGCGGCATTTTATATCGGTCTTGATGCCGCCGAAATTCTTGCGCGCCAGCGGGAAAAACTGGATCGCGAAGTAAGGCGGCGTGTCGAAGACTTTGGATAGCCGGAGGGGCTTGCTGAATTCCGGCTCGTTCTCAAGGCTCTGCTCGCAGGATTTGTTGTAGCGCGCGATTGTGTCGAGAAAGGTGGGCGCATCGACGCCGATCTCTGCGGCGAGCGCCTCCAGCGTGTCGGCCTTCTTGATATAGGGCGAATTAGCCAGAAGTTCCTCGACCATTGGCCGCGACACCTTGTCGCCATCGCGATAGTAGGGGTCTGCGACCTCAAGCCCCGACGCCATGGTCCGGTCGACAATGGCCCAGGCGTGGCGCGGATTCTGTGCCAGCATGGCCGGACTTGCCGAATTGCCGCCTGACCTGGCTTCGTTATGAAAGCGCTTGCCCTGCTGATTAACCCAGACATAGCCCGGGATTTGCCGGCAGACGAGGCCGCGCCGCTGCGCGGGGTCGAGATAATCTGGCGTGGCGTACACATAGAACCAGATATGATCCATATGAGTGAGGTATCCGCCGAGGTCGCGAACCAGCTTGTGCCCGTCGCCAGTCGATCCGCGCCCCGAACCCTCCATGACTTTTTCGGCGCTAAGTTCCGGACGTGCGTCCAGCACCATGTCGAGATTGGAATTGAACCCGCCTGACGTCACCAGGATGGTTTTGGCCGTGACGTCGATGGTGTCGCCAGTTTCGGAGTTGATTCCCTCGATCCCGGTGACGCGACCGCCGTCAGTTTTGATGCCCGTGATCTTCGTACTGGTGACGATCTCGCCACCGCGCGCGCGAAACCCGTCGATCAGATGGGTGGTCAGCCCGAGCCCGCTCCGCTCCGCCCGCGTCCAGCGCATAACGGAATTGCCCTCTTGCGGCTTCATGTCGACCCATTTGACGCCGAGAGTCTCGGCCCAGTGATAGAGGTCGTGCAGCGTGTGCTCGATATAGTAACGGGCCCACACCTCGTCCGCCGAGGGGCCGCCCCATTTCATCCAGTCATTGAACGCCAGATCGGGCGTGTCTTCGATGCCATTTTCCTTTTGCAGCGGCGAGCCGACAATCAGACAGCCGCCGCCGGACACGATGGCAGCGCCTCCCGGTTCGGCTGCTTTCTCGAACGCGATGACCCGTGCACCGGCATCGCGGGCTTCAATGCCCGCCGCCATGCCGCCACCACCGGCGCCGATGATTGCGATGTCGGTTTCATACTGTTTGACGC
>JBLHKG010000081.1:0-7312 GCA_047619835.1 Alphaproteobacteria bacterium | reverse complement strand
CGGCTATCTGGCCATCGTGATCGATCTCTACTCCCGCCGCGTCGTTGGCTGGTCTCTTTGAAGCCGCCAGACTAGCGACATCGCGCTGCAGGCATTGCTCATGGCGGTGTGGCGCCGGAACGGAACCCCGCCATCAAACGTCTGAAACTGAGGGCATATCGGAAGTGATTTTCTGCGGGCCAGACAGCCGCTGATAGCCATCTCCGGACCTATTGCGGTCCGTCAAATCACACCACAACGATGAGCTTAGACATTGGCAACGGAAGTGTCCGGTTGAACATTCGGTTTCCATTGTCCAATCTGCTATGGCTACCCGGCTTCGATCCATATACGTTTTTTGGTAAATCCCCTGAATCAACCGCAGATGATAATTCTATGTTGGAAATCAAAGTTGTGCTCAAATTCGCAGTATCGGCTGCAAAACCCTGGGCAGAAACTCCTTAAACCTTAACGGTGCATCAGTCACCGCGAGGCAAATGCAATCCTCGCCGATGCCGGCCACCGGTTTGTGAACGGTTTCCTCGTCCACATCCTCCAAGTCTCCGGGTCCGAACGCGGAAATCTCGTCTTCGAACCGCCCGGCCACTACCAGGGTGAGTTCGCGTCCTCCATGCCCATGTCTTGGCACTGGCCTGCCTGCCTTGATGCGCAGCAAACGCGCTTGGGCGTCGTCGTCCCGCGTCTCGATCAGATATTGAAATGCATCCTTGCCAAGGCGCTGCCATACAATGTCGTTGACATCGCCGCCGACATAATCGCGCACGGACTTCGGCAGAACCGGTGTCGGGCCCTCCGGAAGAAGAGCACGCAGAGGGGCGTCCTGCTCGGTGTGCCCGATGGCCTGGAGAACTGTCTCCAGAGCGCCTGGCGCCATGCGTTCGGCCGCCACATCATTCAGCAGGACACCGCCGACCGTCTCGGCCAGATCGATGTCCTGGCGACAGGACGAACAGTGCGACAGATGGGCGGCGATCGCGATACTCCAGCTTTCCGCCAGAGATCCCGCCGCGTAGCTCAACAGAAGGTCGCTCCCGGGATGATGGTGAACTGTCATCGGATATCTCCTAACAAGAGCCGCAATTTTTCAAACGCTAGACGCAAACGCGATTTGATTGTTCCCAGCGGGACGTTCAGCCTTTTTGAAATCTCGCCATGCGATAAGCCCTCGATAAAGGAAAGTCTGACGGCTTCCTGCTGATCCGCGGGCAATTTTTCGATTGCCGCCGTCACGCGGTCAACCACCGTCGATTCCTCGAATTCGGCAAGCGGCGATCGCGGGGTGTCGGGCACGAGCAAAGGTTCGTTGGGATCCAGCGCCGGCCGGTTTTCCTTGCGCAGCCTGTCGATGCATAAATTTCGAGCAATCGTAAAAATCCAGGTGACCGCCGACGATTTCTGACGGTCGAACTGACCGGCCTTGCGCCATACGGTGATCAGGGTTTCCTGGGCAATTTCTTCGGCGGCCTCCGGCCTTGCCCCGAGTTTCATCATGTAACCCTTGATCCGCGGGGCGATCGATTTAAACAGCCGCGCAAAGGCTTCGCGGTCCTGTTTTTCCGCGACCCGCATCAGCAAATCACTGTCGGAAATCGTCACCGGAACATCATTATCGTCTGGGATCATTCTCCCAGTACTCTCTTTCCCGTCGACTGTTGTCAACGACCGCGAATTGGCCAGCGGCAGAAGGACGGGGTTAATCGGCCGTGACCCGCCATATCCCGTGAGATGCGAAGCGACTGTTATGACGGGTATACGGCGCTGTCCTGGTATTGGATCACCTCACAAAAGAAAAATGTGATCCAGGATGTGCTCGCCAGCGTATCAGCATTAATCGTGGCGCCGCAGGGGATGCCATTTTGCAGAGATAATCAAAGGATGAGAGAAGAGAAAAGCAGGCTCGGTGAACCGGCAAAGGATAGCATCGGCGCGAAATCGATTGCGGTGATCGGCAGCGGAATTGCAGGCCTTTCCGCTGCCTGGCTCCTGAGCCAGCGCCACCAGGTCACGATATTCGAAAAACAGGATCGCATCGGTGGTCACAGCAACACGGTTGATGCGCCTGTCGGTGATGGCGCGCAGCCGGTCGATACCGGTTTCATCGTCTATAACGAGGCGAATTATCCCAATCTTGTCGCCCTGTTCGAACATCTGGGGGTTGCGACCGATCCCAGCGACATGTCGTTTTCGGTGTCTCTGGATTGCGGGCGCACCGAATATGGCAGCCGCGACCTCAACGCGGTCTTTGGTCAGAGACGGAATGTCCTGTCCCCGGGTTTTTGGCGCATGATCGGCGATATCCGTCGCTTTTATGCCGAAGCGCCAACGATTTTGGCGCAGGGCGACCGGTACCGCGACGTGTCGCTGGGGGACTATCTCGCCGCCAACCGCTACGGCAACGCCTTTATCGAAGATTTCATCCTGCCGATGGGCGCGGCGATCTGGTCGACTCGCGCCGACGAGATGCGCAACCATCCCGTAGAAACCTTCGTCCGGTTTTTTGCTAGCCACGGGCTGCTGCAGTTCGACAATCGCATTCCCTGGCGCACGGTGCGGGGCGGCAGTCGCGAATATGTGCGCCGTCTGACCGCCGGGCTGGGCGACCGCCTGCGCCTCGGCGCGGGGGCCCGGACCGTGCTTCGCCATGGCGAAGGTGCCACCATCATCGATGGTAATGGACAAAAACACAGCTTTGATGCTGTCGTCATCGCGGCCCACGGGGATGACGCGCTGACCATGCTGGGCGACGCCGATAACCTGGAAACCCAGCTGCTCGGCGCCTTCCGCTATACCGGCAACCGCGCTGTCCTGCACAGCGACCGCGCCCTGATGCCGCGCCGCCGGCGGGTGTGGTCGAGCTGGAACTATATGGGCGCAGCGGAACAGGGCGCCAGCGTCACCTACTGGATGAATTCCCTGCAGTCGATAGATCCCGCCACGCCGTTATTCGTCTCGGTCAACCCGAAATTCGAACCGGCGCGCGACAGCATCATTCGTGAATTTGACTACAGCCATCCGTTTTTCGATCTGGCCGCGCTGAAGGCACAGCAAGATCTTTGGCAGTTGCAGGGCCGCCGCCACACCTGGTTTTGCGGCAGCTATTTCGGTCATGGCTTTCACGAAGACGCGCTGCAGTCGGGCCTTGCCGCAGCAGAAGGGGTGGGGGGCGTACGGCGGCCCTGGACCGTGGCCGATGAATCCGGGCGGATCCATTTGCCGCCGGCGATGGCAGAGGCCGCAGAATGATTGATAGAGCGGCGGCCTTGTATTTTGGCGAAGTTGTTCACGAGCGGCTGCGTCCGCGCAAGCATCGGCTGCGCTACGCCGTGTTCTCGCTGCTTGCTGACGTTGACCGGCTCGCCCAGCTGTCTGCGGGAAGCCTTTTGTTTGCCTATAACGGCCGGGCGCTGTTTTCGGTGCATGATTCGGATCATGGCAATCGAGAGGAACAATCCTTGGCAACGTGGGCGCGCCAGGAACTCGTCTCCGCCGGCATGGCCGGCGCGGGGCACTATATTGAACTGCTCTGCTATCCGCGGTTGCTCGGCTATGTTTTCAATCCGCTGAGCGTCTATTTTTGCCATGACGCGTCCGGCGTGCTCGCGGCAATCATATATGAGGTCCACAACACGTTTGGCGAACGGCATGCCTATGTCGTGGCGGTCGATGACGATGCGCGCGTGGTCATCCGCCAGGAGGGAGCCAAAGAGTTCTTTGTCTCCCCGTTCATCCCGATGGATTGCACCTATAAATTCCGTGTCCAGCCGCCGGGCGACAATGTCCGCATCGTGATGCGCGTGGAGGACGAGGACGGTCTGCTCCTGGCCGCTTCCTTCAATGCGCGCCGCCGGTCGTTCGGAGATGGCCAGCTGGCCCGGGCGGCCATGCGCTATCCCTTGATGACGCTCAAGGTGGTGGCCGGGATTTATTGGGAAGCGCTGAAATTATGGATCAAGAAGGCGCCCGTTTTCGAGCACAAGCCCGCCAAGGGGCCTGGCGTCACGGTTATTAAGAACTGAGGAAAAAAGACCAAATGACATTATCTCTAGACAACGGTGTCGCCAAGCAGTCCCCCAAATTTGCCGCGCTTCGATGGTTGCCGGCGCGGGCTTTTCACTCGATTAGCGCATACCTGTTGAGCCGCCTCACGCTCGGGCTCGAAGCCGGCAGCATCATGTTCATTATGCCCGACGGCCGCGAACTCCATTGCCGCGGCCAGCGGGAGGGAGCCGATGCGGTGATGCGGTTTCACTCCTATGCAGGGATCTTTCGCCTTTGTTTCGGCGGCTATATCGGTCTCGGCGAAGGCTATGTGGCCGGCGACTGGTCCACCCCCTCGCTGCGCACCGTATTTCAGTTCGGATTGGCCAATCAGGAATCCCTTGAGAAACGCCTTTCGGGCAAGGTGGCGGTGCGTCTGCTCAGCAAGGTTTTGCGGATTGTGCACAGCAATTCCATGTCGGGAAGCCGTCGCAATATCGCCTATCACTACGATCTGGGGAATGCCTTTTACGAACGCTGGCTCGACCCCTCCATGACCTATTCGTCCGGCATCTTCGGCACCGAAACCACCCTGCTCGAAGAGGCCCAGGCAGCCAAATACCGTCGTATCGTCGAAAGTCTCAATATTGAATCCCATCATCGGATCCTGGAAATTGGCTGCGGTTGGGGCGGATTCGCGGAATTCGTCGCCCGCGAAACGGGCGCCTCGGTCACCGCCATTACCGTTTCTCAGGAACAGTACGACTATACGGTGAACCGCATCGCACGCGCTGGCTTGCAGGATCAGGTCGATATTCAGCTCAAGGACTATCGGGCGCTTTCGGGGCAGTACGACCGGGTTGTGTCCATTGAAATGCTGGAGGCCGTCGGCGAAACCTACTGGCCTGGCTATTTCCGTATTGTGAACGAGAGCCTGACCGAGGACGGGCAGGCCATCATCCAGGTCATTACCGTTGCCGACGAGCGGTTTGACTATTACCGCAGCGAATCCGATTTCGTTCAGCGTCATATATTTCCCGGTGGCATGCTGCTCTCGCCCGGCGAAATGGACCGCCAGTCGCAAGCTGCCGGGATGGTCGTGAAAGATGCTTTCTTTTTCGGGTCGTCCTACGGCTGCACCCTGGATCACTGGTATGACCGGTTCAGCGGCAACTGGTCCCACATCGAGACGCTTGGGTTTGATTATCGTTTTTGCCGGCTCTGGAGCTACTATCTCAACTACACCGCGGCGGGGTTTCATGCCGGAACGATCGATGTCGGGCAGTTCTTGCTGACGAAGTCACGGTGAATGGCGATGCGTAAGACTGCGCGCAAGAGCCTGCTCGCGCGCGATCTGCGATACGGCGCGGCAGCCTTCGTCCTCGGCGTACCGACCATTCCCCTATTCGTTTTATTGCCGCCGCTCTACGCGGACACGCTGGGGATCGGTCTGACCGCAACCGGTCTGGCCCTGTTTTTCGCAAGGGGCCTGGATGTGCTGTCCGATCCGGTCATCGGCTATATCTCCGATCGGCTGGATACGCGGTGGGGCGGGCGCAAGCCGCTTATCTGCGGCGGCGCGATATTGGGCGCGGTCGGGATGCTTTTTCTTCTGACCCCTGCTGACGGGGCCGGGGTCTGGTATCTCGGGCTCTGGGCAATCGTGCTCTATCTTGGCTGGACACTGATCAGCATTCCCTACCTTGCCTGGGGGGCGGCACTATCGGGCAGCTATCAGGGCCGGGTGCGGGTGACGTCGGTAAGAGAGGGGTTCACCCTGCTCGGCATTCTGGCGGCTGGTGCGGTGACGGCGGTCGCCGCTTCCTTCGGTTACAACGAACGTGACTCTCTGGCGTTTATCGCCTGGGGCGCCATCTTTATTGGCGCCGTGCTGTTTCTCCTGCTGCTGACCCGGGTCGCCGACCCGCCGCGGCAAGGAGACACGGTACGGCAAGGCGCAATATCGATCCGGCAGATTCTTGCCGGAATGATCGCCAACAAGCCGTTCCGCCTGCTTATCGCGAGCTGGCTGCTCAACAGCCTGGCCAACGGCATTCCCGCTGTGCTGTTCATTCTGTTTATGAAGCACGTGCTGTCGGCCAGCGATATCGAGCGCGGTGCGCTCACCTTCGTCTATTTTCTCGCCGGAGTGCTTGGCATTCCCTTCTGGCTGTGGCTCAGCGCCCGCATTGGCAAGCACCGTGCCTGGTGCGTGGCCATGGTCCTGGCCTGTGCCGCCTTTTCCGTTGTCCCAACTTTGGCGTCAGGGGACATCGCGCCGTTCGCGATCATCTGTATCGTCACCGGTATCGCGCTTGGCGCCGACATGGCCTTGCCGCCGGCCATTCAGGCGGATGTGGCCGAGTATGATTATCTGCGCAGTGGACGCGACGCGACCGGGTCTCTGTTCGCGGTCTGGAGCATGGTCGTCAAGCTGGCCTTCGCGCTGTCGGTGGTGATTGCCTTCCCCACCCTCGATGTCCTGGGATTCGATCCGGATCTGCCGGCTGCGGAGAACAATCTTCTGGCTTTGGCGGTGATCTATTCGGTTGTGCCCATCGTATTCAAGACAGGTGCGATCCTCCTGATATGGCGATATCCGCTGACCGCCGTCAGGCAAGCGGTGATACAGCGCAGGATCGCCAGTCTGGAAAGCAGAAAAAAAGGGCGGGTAGACGCATGAAGACAGCGGCGGTGTTTTGTATTTTTGGACTGTTATTAATGACGGGGTGTAGCGCCATGAAACCGGGCGATTTCGCAAAATCTCAACAGCGCTTTGTCCTCGAAGAATATTTCGCTGGCAAGACACAGGCCTGGGGTCTGTATGAAGACCGGTTCGGTACCGTCAAAAGACAGTTTATGGTCGATATCAACGGTCGATGGGACGGGACCCAGTTGACGCTCGACGAGGATTTCACCTTTGACGACGGCGAAAGAAGCACCCGCCAGTGGCGGATCCGCAAGATGCCTGATGGCAATTATGAAGGCCGTGCCGATGACGTGATCGGCGTCGCCATCGGCAAGGTGGGCGGCAATGCCTTGCACTGGCGCTATGTCCTCGATCTCAAGATAAGCGAAAGCTCAACCCTGGCGGTGTCGTTTGACGACTGGATGTTTCTTCAGCCGGGAGGGGTCATGATCAACCGCGCGCGCATGAGTAAATTCGGGATCGAGCTGGGGCAGGTGACGATCAGCTTCGTGAAGCCGGGGCAAGCAACCGCGTCAACTTCTGTCAACGACCGGCAATTCGCCGCCGGACATAGCGCAGAACTGGTCCAAGTACCGGAAAACGTTCGTAGAGCTGAGATGCCGCATCCCAATATTCAACATGGTC
>JBLHKG010000080.1:0-7351 GCA_047619835.1 Alphaproteobacteria bacterium | reverse complement strand
GTCTTGAGATTCTTATTGGCCAAAATCGAGGGCGCCATCAACAGAGTCGTTTCGAAAGACGCCGGCGCAACGGCTATAATTCCCGTGTCACCCATCGTACGACCGGTCCCAAACGGATGTCCCATCGTCAGCGTGCACGCCACCGCATTGCCATTCCTGTCAATTGCCAGAGCGCCGGCGGAACCGCTGCCCACGCTTGGCGGCGCCAAGGCAGCTTGTTGCGCCTTGCGCGCGGCATTGGTCATCATGAGCGCCTGTGTCCCCGCGTTAGCGCTGGAAAACTGGCTTTTGTCGCCGAGTTCGCGCCATATGCTGGCGGTTACGACAGCGCCGAGCGCCGGTGAGGGCGCAAAATGGAGGATGTGATTACCGGCGGGAAGCTGAATCGTTTCATTCCAGATGGGGCGGTAATTCCTTAAATCGTCAATGGTGAGCCAACCTCCCGCCGCCCGGACCGCATCCAGATACTGACGCGCATACGGCCCGGAATGGAAGTCTCCGGGCCCGACCGATCGGATCCGCCCCAGCAATCCAGCGAGATCCAGCTGGCGAATTTTGGTCCCTTCAGCGTAAGGCCGGCCATTCTTGTCGGCAAAGATCGCCCGCGCTTTCGGATCCTTCAGCAGCTTTTGACCATGGGCAACAAGATTGCGTGCCAGAATACGGGGCAATTGTATGCCAAACCGCGCCATGTTTTCGGCGGGAAGAACCAGCTGCTCCCAACGCAACGCACCATAACGCGCCGACAAAGCAAACAGGCCCCGGAAGGTCCCCGGCACGCTCCCGATCCATCTCCCGGATTCAGGCGGCGTTAGCGATGCATGAGGCATTAGCTCAAGTGCCTCGGCTTTGTTTTCCCTAGTTCCATAAACGACACAAACGCCGCCGCCACCGGGTCCAGCCGCGTCCGGGCGGGTTACCATCATGGCCAGCGACATCGCCACCACGGCATCAGCGGCAGTGCCGCCGGCCGAAAGAACGTCGCGACCAACCAGCGCCGCCAGCGGCTCATCAGCGACTACGCCGCCAAAATACTTCGAGACATGGCCGACCGAGCCGACCGGAATTAGCGGGTTACTGCAGGATGACAGCACAGCCCCCACAAGAGAAAAGATCATTGCGAGGCCGCATTGACGCACCCACCCGGTGTACTTACCTTTTGCCAAGGTCATTGGAGCCATGGTGTTGAAGCGACGCAAAATATTGTTCCTCGCGTTTGGCATGCTCGTTCTTACGGGTATGTCAGTTGTTCAGCGGAGCGCCTTCGGCGCCGGTGGACTTTCGATGATCCGTGATACGGAGATCGAAAATACCATTCGTGCGTATGCGGCGCCACTGTTGTCCGCCGCCGGTCTGGAGCCGGATGCTTTTCACGTTCATCTCGTCAACAGTACAGAGCTCAATGCCTTTGTTGCGCAGGGGCAACGTCTTTTTATCACGACAGGCCTGCTTCGCCGAAGCAGGAATGCAGACCAGGTAATTGCCGTGATGGCCCATGAAATTGGTCACATCGCCGGCGGACATCTCGCACGTCTAAAAGGCGCGCTCGACGATGCAAGCACTGCTGCCATGATTACACAGGTGCTCGGTCTGGCAATCGGAGTCCTGTCTCGTCAAGGCGGCGCAGCGATCGCCGTAGGCGGCGGCGGACAGCACGTCATTGAACGCTCGTTGTTGAGCTACAGCCGGGGCCAGGAACAGGCGGCGGATCAGGCAGCAGTAACCTTTCTCGACCAAGCCGGCTTATCGAGTCGCGGCATGGCACAGTTTTTGAACATACTCGCCAATCAGGAATTTCTGCATTCCAGCCGCCAGGAAGCCTATGTCCGGACCCACCCATTAACGCGAGAACGCGTTCGGTTCGCCAAACGTCATTTCCAAAAATCACGCTTCGCCAACGCCCAAACGCCGAGGCGGTTTATTATTGCGCACGAGCTAATGGTCGCGAAGCTGAATGGTTTTATGGGCTCTCCGCCGCAGGTGCTGATGCAATACAAGGAATCCGATCATTCGGTGTCCGCTCGCTACGCACGAACCATCGCGGAATATCGCAATTTCAATCTGGAAGCCGCCGTACCGATGATTGATGCCCTGATCGCCGAGCACCCCAGGAATCCCTATTTCTTCGAGCTCAAGGGGCAGATGCTGTTCGAAAATGCACGGATCGACGAGGCGCTGATCGCCTATCGGGAATCAGTGCGATTGCTCCCCCGTGCGCCCCTGCTGCGAACCAGTCTGGCCCACGCGATGCTCGAATCCAATCGGCCTGAATTACTCGACGAAGCCCTCGCCCACGCAAATGAAGCGTTACGGGTTGACCGGTTTGTACCGCTGGCGTGGCGGCTTGCCGGAACGGTTTATGGCCGCAAGGGGCAAATGGGCCGCTCAGCCTGGGCATTGGCGGAATATAACCTGCTGATCGGTCGCTCCAAGCTGGCGCTTTCACAGGCAAAACGGGCGCTGAAACTGCTCAAGAAAGGTTCTCCCTCCTGGCTTCGCGCACAGGATATCGTCAATCAGACCAATCGAAAGGGCTGAGCCGGGACGCCAGATTATACCAGGTCTCGCTAATAGAGATTTGGTATTAGCCCTTTACGCGATCCCGGCTGCCTCGGGCTGATTGCCGGGCAGGGCCCGTTCGACGGCGTCGAGTTTCATGCACGCATCATTGATCCGCAGAATCGTCGGATAGCCCGATAGATCGCTGTCAAAACGCTGCGCGTTGAAGACCTGTGGCACGAGACAAATATCTGCCAGACCCGGCACATCGCCGTGACAAAATGTTCCCGTTTCCGGGCTTCCGGCGAGAATTGACTCGATCCCGTCAAAACCCTGCTTCACCCAATGTCGGTACCAGCCATTGACCGCGTCTGTATCGGCGCCGAACTCCGCCTTGATATAATTCAGGACCGCCAAATTGTTGAGCGGATGGATATCGCAGGCAATGATGTTGGCGATGCCACGCACCCGCGCCCTGCCCTTGGCGTCGATGGGCAAAAAGGACGGATCGGGACAGACTTCGTCCAGATACTCCATGATCGCCATCGACTGAACCAGCAAAGCACCGTCATCTTCGAGCGAGGGGACCCGCCCCTGCGGGTTGATCGCACGATACGCCGCTGACGATTGGTCGCCAGCCTGCAGATTGACGAGTTCGGTGTCGGGAGAAAGTCCCTTGAGATTAAGGGCGATACGCACCCTGAACGCTGCCGAAGAGCGAAAATATCCGTATAGCTTCATTATAATGCCATTTTTGGGTGGAAGAGGGCGGAGGGTATCAAACCGGCGGCTGCTAAACCAGCAATTGCCGGATTTCCTTCAAATGTAATATTCGCGCAAGGGCGAAAATCCATCGAAACCAATGGAACAACAGCTCGACGTACAGGCGCCGGCGCTCAGGATCTCAATGCAGTCGCCGTCATCGCGGTCATGATGGCGTGACTATGGGCTTCCGCGCCAGGCAAGGCAGTGCGATATTGTGCGGAATCGCGCTGCTGAATTCCGTGGTAAAAAGAGACGCCGTAGGGAATGACGCGAAGCTGCCCGGCGCGTATAAGCAAAAATTGGCCATCGCCGCACCCGATTTTCCGGGAAAACGGTCAGTCTGCGCCATCGCCCGACGTCAGGGCGATTTCAGCGACGCGCTTTTTCACACATCGTGAATCCCGAAAAAGAAAAATCGGAAATGCTACTGAAACGCCGGGAGATATTGCAGGCCGAACATGGCTGCGGCCCCGAGCACAACAACGACAAAGAACATAATCAAGGGGCCGGAAAAGCCCGGTTTTTTCTTGGCCTGTGGTCGTCCAACAGCATGAATGCTCTTCTTGGCCGCCTTCGCGCCCCCCCGGGATGCAGGGTAACCCTTTGGCCTTGGTTTTTTCGCAGGCTGCGCCACCGGATCCGTGCCAATGCCACCGCGAAAAATGGTTCGGGTACTGGTCGTGGCCTGCGCTTCGTCGAAAATTTCCTCGACAACGCGAACACCGGGAAAGCGGTTACTGCTGTCCATCCGCTGGGCCTCAAACATCGCGAGCTCGCGATCATCGAAGACCGAATCAATCTTCCAATTTCCACTCCGGAATGTATGGATTTCAAATGCTTTCATGGCTGTTCCATCGATCCTGGGGCTTGCTCCCGGACTAGTCCGGCTCCACTTCGCGGCAGTTCGCTCCGCCGAGAAGACCGCTGATTGTTTCACCATCATCACTCATCGGCAGCAAAATGCTGCGATAGAGCACGAGCGTCCCGTTGTCCTTGGTAAATTCACCACCCCGCGAAATCGGCGTACCTTTTTCCAAAACTTCGCCAAAATACTCGACAGCCTTCGCAGCCAATGTATTTGGGGGGGTCTCGGAAACATGCTTCCCGATAAGGTTTACTCCGCAACACCCGGCAATTTCGTCGCCAAAGGTGCGGAAAAGCGGATCGTTCTCATTGCCGACTGTTTCAAGGACAAAGGAATTTCGCCACATATCGGAAATTTTATCGGGATCAATCGCGGCACAGGACGGGTATTCCTGCTCGCGCTGCAAATCACGCCAGTAAGCAAGGAGACGCAGGACCAGTCGTCGCTCCGAACCTGCGGGCAGGTCTTCGGTCACGAGCTCGCGCGAGACACCGTAGGGAACTTTTTCCATCAACCCACACAACTTTCTGAATTCCCGAGTACGGTCGTGTATTTGGGTTAATTATGGGTAAATACAGGATAAATTAGAGTTATCCCCAACCGGTCAGTCGACAGGATAGCGGCTGCGGATCGACGGCGGCCTCCGTTAATGCCGCAGGATAATGAATGTCGCCATTGCGCCGAATACGTGGCTGGGCTATCGATACGAAAGCCATTTCAAGGACCGGCAACGTACCCCGTGACAGACTTTCAGAAAATTCTTTTCCTGAACGGCCCCAATCTCAACCTTCTGGGTGTTCGGGAACCAGATATCTACGGGACGGAGACTCTTGCCGATATTGAGCGCCTTTGCGCCGATCGGGCGGTCGCCCTTGGTCTGTCAGTAGAATTTTGCCAGAGCAATAGCGAAAGCGATCTGATCGGCTGGATTCAGCAATCGCGGGAGGGATACTCCGGTATCATCATAAATCCCGCGGCCTACACCCACAGTTCGATCGCCATCATGGATGCCCTCGCAATGCTTGACATCCCGATAATCGAACTGCATCTGTCGAATATTCATCGCCGCGAATCTTTTCGTCATCAATCATATGTTTCGCTGGTCGCTAGCGGCATCATTTGTGGGTTTGGCGCCCATGGGTACGAACTTGCGCTGGGAGCTATGGCGAATTTGATCGGGACCAAAAGGGAAGCGTAATGGCAAAATTCGAAGTCAATGAAGAGATGGTGCGCAAGCTCGCGGAACTTCTTGATGAGACAGGACTGACGGAAATCGAATACAGCGTCGGCGACCAATCGGTCCGTGTCGCCCGCGGCGGCGGCACCATATCGGCAGTAGCACCCGCAATACCAATGGCACACCCCGCCCAGACATTGGCGCAGGTCGAGGAAGGCCCGAGACAAGGCGCCGTAACCGCGCCTATGCCCGGCGTAATCTACGTCGCTGAAACCCCGGGGAATCCTCCCCTTATTAAGGTCGGCGACATGGTGACCGAAGGCCAGACTCTGCTTCTGATCGAAGCCATGAAGACGTTCAGCCAGGTTCGCGCACCGCGGGGCGGCCGCGTCAGCGAAATTCTTGTCGCGGACAGGACCCCGGTCGAATTCGGCGAAGAACTGGTGATCATCGAATGACTTTTCGGGCATGATCGAAAAAATCCTCATCGCCAACCGCGGCGAAATCGCGCTGCGCATTCACCGCGCCTGCCATGAAATGGGCATCCGCACGGTCGCCGTTCATTCGACAGCCGATGCACATGCCATGCATGTCCGTCTGGCCGATGAAAGCGTTTGCATCGGGCCGCCGTCGGCGACCGAATCCTATCTCAACATGCCCGCAATTCTCACCGCAGCGACGATTACCAATGCCGACGCAATTCACCCGGGCTATGGATTTTTGTCCGAGAACGCGACCTTCGCATCGATGGTGGAGGAGCACGGTATCTGCTTCATCGGACCTACCCCGGACCACATTTCCTTGATGGGTGACAAAATCGCATCGAAGGCGAAGGTGAAAGAACTGGGGATACCCGTTGTACCGGGTTCCGAAGGCGCGCTTTCCAGCGATCAGGAAGCACACGCGATCGCAAAAGAGATGGGCTACCCGGTTCTGGTCAAAGCGTCTGCCGGCGGCGGTGGACGGGGCATGAAAGCCGTATTCGCACCGGATGAGCTATCCAACGCTCTGTCCCAGGCAAAAACCGAGGCGAAAGCGGCCTTTGGTGACGACACCATGTATATGGAGAAATATCTGAGCAAACCGCGTCATATCGAAATTCAGGTGATGGGGGACGGCAAGGGCACTGTCATTCATCTGGGTGAACGGGACTGCTCGTTGCAACGACGTCACCAGAAAATTCTGGAGGAAGCGCGCTCGCCTGCTCTCAATGCTGAGCAGCGGAAAGCCATTGGCGAGCGAGTCTGTTCGGCGCTGTCAAAGATCAACTACCGCAATGCCGGTACGGTTGAATTCCTTTACGAGGACGGCCAATTCTATTTTATCGAAATGAACACCCGCCTGCAGGTCGAGCATCCCGTCACCGAGATGATCACAGGGATCGACATGGTGCGCGAACAAATTCGTTTGGCCGACGGGGCGCCGCTCTCTGTATTGCAGGACGACATCGTCTTTAACGGGCACGCTATTGAGTGCCGGATCAATGCTGAGTCGCCGATAAATTTTACGCCGTCTCCAGGAAACATCACCGACTATCATCCGCCCGGTGGTCTTGGCGTGCGGGTCGATTCCGCGCTCTATGGCGGTTATACGGTCCAGTCCCATTACGACAGCCTGATTTCCAAGCTGATCGTCCACGGGGCGACACGCAATGAATGCCTGATGCGACTCAGACGTTGCCTCGAAGAATATGTTATCGATGGCATTGAAACGACAATCCCGCTGCACCAGAAGATCATCAATGATCCGGATTTTGTTAATGGTGATTACGATATTCACTGGCTTGAGCGATTTGTTGCTAATCAAGGTGACGATGCCGGCGCATAGAGCATGATTTAGCGAGCAATCAATGGTCGGTCTGAAGCCGGAAATATTGTTGCGTGCCTATGCGGTGGGCCTGTTTCCCATGGCGGAACGGCATGATGATTCTACGCTTTACTGGATCGACCCGGAAAAGCGCGGAATACTGCCGCTCGACAAGTTTCATATACCGCGTCGTCTGCGCCGGACACTGCGCCGGGACCAGTTTGAAATCCGCTGCAATA
>JBLHKG010000079.1:0-7433 GCA_047619835.1 Alphaproteobacteria bacterium | reverse complement strand
GAGTTTGCGGGGAACGCTCCGTTAAGGTCGGCGGTGCGCTTACGTCCACACATGCCGACAGAGCCAGCGCACAAGCGGCGACCGTCGATGCCATTTTCTGTGTCGTGCGCACTATATTCCGGGTTGATATCTTGATCATTTCTCGCCGCCTGAGGGGTTCACTGCGATAATGCAAAACTGGCACTTCATCGATATTAGGCTTCTGGCTGAGTCGAAAGCCGACAGATAATACCCCAAGGCCGGTCGCAAGGCGAGAAATTCGGGCGGAAAACAATCGCTGCATATTTACTACGCTGCCTGGCTCATTCGGCTACATATTGGGGTAATTCGGCCCGCCGCCCCCCTCGGGAACCACCCAGTTAATATTCTGGGTAGGATCCTTGATATCGCACGTTTTACAGTGAACGCAGTTCTGGGCGTTGATTTGCAGCCGCGGCGCCTCGTTCTCACCATCTCGAATGATTTCATAAACACCCGCCGGGCAGTAACGCTGCTCCGGCGCATCGAATTTTTCCAGATTGACAACGATGGGCACCATCTCATCCTTCAGGGTCAGGTGAACCGGCTGATCCTCTTCATGATTGGTGTTGGAGATGAACACCGAGGACAGACGGTCGAACGACACCTTCCCATCGGGTTTGGGATAATCGATTGTCGGCGCAACGTCCGCCGGAAGAAGCGACTGGTGGTCCGGATGGTGATGGAATGTCCACGGCGCCTTCCCCCTGAGTAGATAGGTGTCCAGACCGGCATAAATAAGCCCGGGCAGCAACCCCCAGCGGAAGGCAGGGCGGATATTGCGAACGCGATATAGCTCTTCCCATACCCAGCTTTTCTTCAGGGCCTCGGGATAGGCCTCAAGCACCGCTCCACCAGTAGTTCCCGTCGCCCCGCCGTTATCCGACGTCATCGCATCAAACGCCGCTTCCGCCGCGATCATCCCCGTTTTCATCGCATTATGCGTTCCCTTGATCTTGGGAACGTTCAGGAAGCCGGCGGCGCAGCCGATAATGGCGCCTCCCGGAAAAACCAGCTTGGGAATTGACTGAAACCCGCCCTCATTGAGCGCTCGGGCGCCATAGGCAATGCGTCTCCCGCCCTCGAATGTCGGGCGGATTACAGGATGGGTCTTGAAGCGCTGAAACTCATCGAACGGGCTGATATGGGGATTCTGGTAGTCGAGCCCAATAACGAATCCCACCGCCACCTGATTATCCTCAATATGGTAGAGGAACGAGCCGCCATAGGTTTTCGAGTCCATCGGCCAGCCGATGGTATGCATGACACGACCCTGATGATGGTTTTCGGGCGCAATTTCCCATAGCTCCTTGATGCCAATGCCATAGGTCTGTGGATCGCAGCCATCGCGGAGAGAAAATTTATCGAACAAACCCTTGGTCAGGGAACCCCGGCAGCCTTCGGCAAAAAACGTGTAGCGCGCCCGCAATTCATACCCTGGCTGGAAGCTGTCCTTCTTATCGCCTTCGCGGCTGACGCCCATGTCGCCGGTCGCTACGCCGGCAACAGAGCCATCGTCATTGTACAGCACCTCGGCAGCCGCGAAGCCCTCGAAGATTTCGACACCGGCCTCTTCTGCCTGCTCCTTCAGCCAACGGCACAAATTACCGAGACTGACGATGTAGTTGCCGTGATTGTTCATCTGGGGCGGCGTCGGCAGCGAAAAGGCCCGCTTTTTGGTCAGCAGCATAAACCGGTCATCGAGCGCCTCAGTATGCAGCGGGGCGCCCCGTTCCTTCCAATCGGGGATCAGCTCATCCAGGGCGCAGGTCTCAAGTACGGCGCCAGACAGAATATGCGCGCCGACCTCAGAGCCTTTTTCAAGCAGACAGACACTGATCTCCTGCCCCCGTTCCTCGGCCAGCTGTCTCAGCCGGATTGCGGCAGACAGCCCAGACGGACCAGCACCCACGATCACAACATCGACCTCCATCGCTTCGCGTTCCATATTTTTCGATCCCTTCGTGCTCAATGTACCAGTGCGTGTTACTATTTCTGCATGGCGCAGGATAGCGGTCTGGTCGAACTTCTCAAATGGTACGTTGAAGCCGGTGTCGACGAGGTGCTTGCTGACGCGCCGGTTGATCGGTTGTCCACTGCACAGGAAGTACGGCCTGCGCAGGATACCGCCTCGAAGGCGCCACCGTCCCCCGACCTTCAGGCCAGTAGACCCACGCCAGCTTTTACGCCATCACTCGCAGCCGGACAGCGCCTGCGCCCGCCGAGCGCGGAGCTTGTTTCCCGCGACGAAACGACGCGCACGGCGCGTGCCGCGGCCGCAGCGGCGACCAATCTGGAAGAATTGAGGGCGGCAATCGAGAAATTCGATGGGTGCCCCCTGAAACAAACCGCAAAGTCCCTTGTCTTCGCCGATGGCAACCCTGACGGACCTTTAATGTTTGTCGGCGAAGCGCCTGGGGCGGAAGAGGATCGCCACGGCCTGCCGTTTGTCGGCCCGGCGGGGAAATTGCTGGATCGCATGCTCGCGGCAATCGGGCTCGATCGCACGGATGCGTATATTACGAATATCCTGCCCTGGCGGCCGCCAGGCAATCGGTCTCCCACCGACGCCGAAATCGCAGCCTGCCTGCCGTTCATTGAGCGGCATATTGAGCTGGCGAAACCAAGGATACTGATCATGGTGGGCGGGACAGCCGCCAAGACCCTGATGGGCACAGACCAGGGCATCATGCGGTTGCGTGGTCATTGGTTCGAATATGAAACCCCGCAAATGTCAGCGCCGATACCTGCCCGCCCGTTGCTGCATCCCGCCTACCTGCTGCGCCAGCCCGCCCAGAAACGCGAGACCTGGATGGATCTAATCGAAATCAAAAAGCGGCTGGCCAGTAAAATGTGATAGCTACGCCTCTTGCGCGCGCCTGACCGACTGGTTAACCATCGGTCGTCAGAATTCGGGTTATTATTCTTAACAGCACGATGGATCAGAGGCCTTTTCCAGCTTGCATAAGTCTACGAAGAACAGAATTGGCGCGATGCTCGCCGCTGCGGCAGTTTTTACCGCGGCTGGTTCCCTGCTGGCTGTCGCGGAAGACACGGCAGCCCTTTCGGATCGGGCAATTCCACGAATCCAAAAGCTACCCGAGCCGCTTGCAGCCGCAGATGTGAACCGCTATCGGCAGATTTTCGATCGCCAGAAAAATGGCCAATGGAAGCGCGCCGATGCCGTCATTAAACGGCTCGACAGCAAAATTCTGCTCGGCCACATTCTGGCGCAACGCTATCTGCACCCGACACGATACCGATCGCGCTATGGCGAACTTGCCGCCTGGATGAAGGACTATGCCGATCATCCCGACGCAAAGCGTATCTACAAGCTGGCAATTCGCCGCAAACCACGCCGCGCACGCATGCCGGCGCGACCGCAATTACCGAAGCGCGAGACCTTCACCGAGAGTGGCAACGGTGGGATTGAACGGGTCAATCGGTCCGGCGTTCGCTACAGCAAGGCCGCACGACGACTGCACGCCAGCATCCGGCGGATGGTCCGCCGCGTGCGACTGACAAGTGCGGAGAAACTGGCGAACAGCGTCGCGATGCGCCGGCTTGGCCGCATCCATCAGGGGATCGCCGAAGCGCGGATAGCCGCAGGCTGGTTCTATCACGGGAGTGACAAAAAGGCCTACCAGATGGGTAGCCGTGCCGCCAGGAAGGCCGGCGCTCACGCTCCCTTCGGTCATTGGTATGCCGGTCTTGCGGCGTTTCGTATGGGCCGTTACCGGGAGGCTGCAGATCAGTTCCAGGCAATGGCGGCGATCGGCGGCCAGTCACGCTGGCCTCGTTCCGCCGCGGCATTCTGGGCGGCGCGTGCCGGATTGCGGGCCGGGCGGCCGGATGAAATGGCCCGATGGTTGCGTCTCGCCGCCAGTTACCCACGCACATTCTACGGCATACTCGGTCGGCGTATGCTGGGGGCAGAGTCCCCGTTTACATGGCAGGAGCCGTCGATCGCCAGTGGCAGTATCGCCGCCGCACTGTCGACGCCTCGCGCCCAACGAGCTCTCGCGCTGCTCCAGACCGGTGAGCGAAACCGGGCCTCACAAGAGCTCCGCTCTCTCGCGGCGGCGAGTCAAATCGATACGCGGATTGCCCTGCTGGTGATTGCCGAGCGCAACGGGATGCCCTCGGTAGCCCTCCGCACCGCTTCCACCTTATTGGCGGAAAACAGCACGCCAATTGAGCGGGCGCTTTACCCGGTACCATTGTGGAAACCACGCAATGGGTTTGCGGTCGATCGGGCGCTCATATTCGCGGTGATGCGGCAGGAATCTGCGTTCAATCCTCGGGCCAAGAGCCATGCCGGTGCGCGCGGGTTGATGCAGCTCATGCCGGGCACCGCTGGCTATATGGCCAACCGGCGTTTTCGCGGGCGCGGGCGCGCCGAGTTGTTCGATCCATCACTCAACCTTTCTCTGGGACAGAAATATCTGCGCTATCTGCTGCAGCACGAGCAGGTCCAGGGCGATCTGTTCCTGATGGCTGCCGCCTATAATGGCGGACCGGGAAATCTCGCAAAATGGCAGCGCCGCATTGGTCGCAAGACGAACGATCCGCTTCTGGTCATCGAAAGTCTGCCGTCGCGCGAGACGCGCGATTTTATCGAGCGCGTCATCTCCAATCTCTGGCTCTACCGCGAGCGATTTGGTCAGCCGGCGCCGTCGCTCGACGCAATTGCCTCAGGCGAGCGGCCGCTTTACCACGGTCAGGACAGCGCACTGATCGCAACAACGGCTTCCGAGAGGGCCAAAAATGGCGGGAATTGACGAAAAGATCCCCTTCTCCCCGGTAAATATCGCGGTGCTCACGGTTTCCGACACGCGAAACGAGGAAACCGATCGCTCCGGTGGGCTGCTTGTCGAAAAGCTGCTGGCAGCCGGCCACACGCTGGCGGAGAAGAAGATCGTCAAAGACGAAACGGATGCAATTGTCGCGCAGCTGCAGGATTGGATCGCCAACCCCGATATAGAAGTCGTGTTGGCGACCGGCGGCACGGGCGTGACAGGGCGCGACGTAACACCCGAGGCATTCCAGCAGGTCTATGAGAAAGAAATCCCCGGCTTTGGCGAGCTGTTCCGGATGCTCAGCTTTCAGACCATCGCAACCTCGACCATCCAGTCGCGGGCCACGGCAGGGGTTGCGCGTGGGACCTATCTATTCGCCCTTCCCGGCTCGACCGGCGCCTGCCGCGACGCCTGGGACGGCATTCTCGAAGCGCAGCTGGATATCCGGCACAAGCCGTGCAATTTTGCCGAACTGCTGCCGCGTCTGCAGGAAACATAGGATCAACACGCTGGAACGCCGCCCCAGCGGGCGAGGTCATCGGCAGTGTCTATATCGGCCAGTTCTTCGAGCAAGGCGATCCGCCGCTGTTTGGCATTAGCCAGCGTGTCGGCCAGCGCATGGGGGCCCGACCAGCGAACATTTTTGAACAATCCGCGCGCCAATCCGCCGTATCGAGCACCGACCAGCCAATAGCCGCCATCGTCGGCCGGACCAAAAACCAGATCATTGTGCCCCAGCGCTGCAAAACCTGCGGCAATCTGCCTCGCGCCAATATCCGGAATGTCGCTGCCGATCAGCAACACAGGATTTGACGGAAAGCGCAACAGGGCGCGTTCCATCCGTTCGCCGAGATTGCCCTGCCGTTGTGCCAGACGTTGGAAGTTTCCCAACCAGGCGCAGCGGCCGGTTACCGAGTCATCCGGCGTCATCGCCAGCACGGTTCGCCAGCGTGCATCCCGCGACACCCGGTGCAGGATGGTCTGGGTCGTCCGGAGATAAAAATTCAATGCGGCGGGATCGCCAATTCCGGCGGCCAGCCGGCGCTTAACGGCGCCGAGCCGCGGCGCCCGAGCGAAGACGATCAGTACCGGCTGACGGCGGGAGGTCCTGTCAGACATAAAACCTCACCAGAATCCGGGGCGCAACGCCGCAAAAATAGAGCGTCAGAAGGATCAGATTCCGGATCGGAACGAATATATAGCCAGCGTGACGATACCGCGCGGCGGAGGTCATGGCAGCGCTTTCCAGAATTCGCATCCGCGCCTTGCCGATCCGGCGCACAATATCGACATCCTCAAACAGGGGAACAGGCTTAAATCCACCAAGCCTCTTGTATAAGCAGCGCGAAATTACGAGTCCTTGATCGCCAAAGGGCAGTCCCAGAATCCGGCAACGCCAGGCAACGCCCTTTTCGATGATTCGTGCCCGTCGCCGGTCATCATCGAGCATGAATCGAAACGCCGCAGCCTGTTCCTCGCCCTTCGTCTCATCGATAAAAAAACCAATTTCGTCGTCCCAGCCGGGCTGCAATACGGTATCGCTATGGAGAAACAGCAACCAGTCGCTGTCAGATTCGCTCGCGCCGGCAGCGAGCTGCGCCCCCCGCCCCCGCGGCGCAGACACCACTTTCGCCCCGGCATTTTTTGCGATGGAAACCGTGTCATCCGACGATCCACCATCAACGACAATGACTCCACGCACCTTCATCCGGACAGACCGAACCGTCGCCTCGATGGTTGAGGACGCGTTCAGCGCGGGAATGATGACATCAACCGGAATCAAATAACCATCCACACATAAACCTTGTTTTTTCTACCCTATACCGCCACATTAACACTATCAGCTCTTCGAAACCTCGGCGGATTTTATGCTCTGTCACGCCGACTTACGCACAAATACCCCTCCGGAATTCGGTGAGCTGAGATTTGCGCGGTGCGCAGGTGTCTAAATTACGCAGAGGGACTTTCCATGCCGACAGGAACCGTAAAGTGGTTCAATCCGACCAAAGGCTTCGGTTTTATCACACCAGATGGAGGCGGAGATGACGCTTTCGTCCATATCTCGGCCCTTGAGAGCGCGGGTCTGCCACCGCTTCAAGAGGGACAGCGTGTAAACTACGAGCTGGAGCCGGGACGGAACGGCAAGAGTTCGGCTGCGAATCTCTCCCTCGCCGATTGATAGACGACCAGGGATTTCAAGGGCCCGCAACGCTGCGGGCCTTCTTAGTCTTTAATATTTTTCAATGACCAACCGACACTGATTGGGAGCCAATGGCCCGTAAACCGAATTATGGATTTGAGCGTCGTGAACGCGAAAAGGTCCGCGCGACCAAGAAAGCCGACCGCCAACGCGCGAAGCAGGACAAGTCAGACGACCGCAGAGACGAGCCCCCACCACCGGACGACCAACCCGCTGAAGACTGAATGAAGCGGAAGCGAGAGTCTGCCTCACTATTGTTCTAACAAAAAAGTTCTTGTTTTGTTCTGATTGCAATTCTACAATCGGGTATGGCTGTTTCGCTCAACCCTTCCCCCGAAGATAGCCGCGCCCTCAAGGGCCGCGGCGCGGTCAGCAACGGAACCGGGCGTTATGAACAGTTAAAAACCGAAGCCGTC
>JBLHKG010000078.1:0-7434 GCA_047619835.1 Alphaproteobacteria bacterium | reverse complement strand
TGTCCTATGGCGCATGCTCACCGATAATGGAGGGTGACGCAAGGGACGATGTCGCAACCGCGGAAGGGAACATAATCATGGGCCAGGTAGAGGGTAAAATCGCGCTGGTAACCGGCGGCGGGTCGGGCATTGGCCGGGCGACAGCGCAAGCCTTGGCGGCTGAGGGGGCACGGGTGGTGGTGACCGATATCGACGAGGCCGGCGGGCGTGAAACCGTTGCTTCTATCGGCGATGCGGCTGTGTTCAGGCTCCACGATGTAACCGACGAGCCTAGTTGGCAGGCGGTGATCGCTGGGACGGTCGCCGAGTTCGGCGCGCTGCACGTGCTGGTAAACAATGCCGGGATCGGCATTACGCGACCGATCGTCGACACCACGTTGGAAGAGTGGCGCAAGCAACAGTCGGTCAATGTTGAGGGCGTTTTTCTCGGCGTCAAACACGCCATCCCGGCGATCCGCGATTCCGGCGGCGGCTCGATCGTCAACCTCTCGTCGATTGCCGGATTAAAAGGCAATGGGGTGGGGTTGGGCTGCTATAGCGCGACCAAGGGGGCGGTGCGCCTGTTCACCAAGTCGGCGGCGCTGGAATGCGCGCACGCCGGTTGGCCGGTGCGGGTCAACTCGGTGCATCCCGGGGTCATCGACACCGCGATCTGGCCGAAATTGGCCGAGGGTGCGTCACTTTCCAACAATCCCAAGGCGTCGAACGATCCGGCGGACCGTGCGGCCGCCTCGGTGCCCGGCGGCAAGCTCGGCCGGCCGGAAGACGTGGCCAACGCCATTGTCTTTTTGGCGTCAGATAAATCATCCTACATGACCGGCACCGAAGTCGTGGTGGACCACGGGATAATGGCGGGGTAAATAAGCTGAAATCCTGGTGAGTGGGGAGTTAAGGCAGTGCGAGAAATTTACGTGGCCCAGGCCGACGAGATCGCCGACCGCGATCGCAAGGTCATTATCGACGATGAGCTTGAGATTGGCGTGTTCCGCCTCGGCGACGAATATTATGCCTGGGAGAGCAATTGCCCCCACATGGGCGGACCGATCTGCCAGGGCCGGATCATGAACCGGGTCGACGAAGTGCTCGACGCGGAGAAACGCAGCAAGGGGTTCCGCTTTGTCGAGGAAGACGTGCATGTGGTGTGTCCGTGGCACGGGTTCGAATTCAATATCAGAACTGGCGCGCATCCCGGCGATACCAACACGCGGCTGAAGGGTTTCCAGGTCGAACTACGCGATGGGGCGGTCTATGTCCGGGTCTGAAACAAGCAGCGCACAGCAGCTCGAAGCGGCAGCTACGGCGGCGCTGGAAGCCGCCGAGACGGCACTGGCGAACGACACCACGGCCGAGATTTCCGACCTGGCGGTGCAGCGCCTCTTGACGGCGGGCACCCGGCTGTTCGCCCGTAAGGCCGAGCAGGAGAACCGCTATTTCTCGCCGCTGACCGGCGCCAGTATGGTCACCGCGACCGATGTGGCGATTACCGTCAGTGATCTGCTGCACGCGGTGAATTTGAACACTTTCGACCTCGCCATGTGGTCGAACCGGGCTCGGCCCGATACGCAAGCTTAGTTTATCGCCAGAGGAGACCCAGGATATGGATACAATCGGCGGCAAGCCCCGCGATCTAACAGAGATAAACAGCCGTACCGATAGCCGCGATATTCTCGCCCATGCCCGCCAGCAGGCTGATCTGCGCGGGTTCGACGATGTCTTTATCGTCGATATCGATTCCCATGTGGACGACGGTGGCAATTGGCCGGAGATCACGGAATATATCGACGATCCGGTCCTTCGCGAGGCCGCGTCCAGCTTCGGCGATGGCACCAAGCGCGGCGCCTTCCTCAATGGCACCGCCGGCCTGCAGTGGCAGAATGTGTTCGGCCGTATTCCCCACGGCCAGGGGCTGAAAGAACCGGTCGAGGACAATGACGTGCCGCGCGAGATCCAGCTGGCGCGCCGCTGCATGGACCAAATGGGCCTCGATTATCAGGTGGTATTCCCCAACGCCCTGCTGTTTCTCGGTATGCATCCCGTGCCCGAGATGGAAATCCATCTGGCTAACGCCTACAACCGCTGGCTGGTCGAGCGCGTGTTGCCAGTCGATCCCCGGGTCAAGGCAATGCTCTATCTGCCGTTCAACTCGCCGGTCGATGCCGAAGCGACGGTGAAACGGTTTCTCGGTAAGCCCGGGGTCGCCGGCTTCCTGGTCACTTCATCGCGCCACAAGCCGGTGCACGCCAACGAGTATATGCGCCTCTACGGCATGCTCGAGGAGGCCGGTCAGGTGCTCGCCTTCCATTCGCACCTGAACTGGCAGGACGAATATACCTCGCAGCTGAACAAGTTTATCTCGATGCACGCCATATCGTTCGTATTGTGCAATTTGGTGCACCTAACCAACTGGGTGATCAACGGATTGCCCGAACGCTTTCCGAAACTCAATGTGATGTGGATCGAGAGTGGGCTGGCTTGGTTGCCCTTCATCATGCAGCGCCTGGACCACGAATATCTCATGCGTTCGTCGGAGGCGCCGCTGTTGAAGCGCATGCCGAGCGACTATATCCGCGAGATGTTTTTCACCGCGCAGCCCATGGAGCACACCAGCGATAAATTGCTGGAAGCGACCATGGACGCGATCAGCGCCGAGACGCAGCTCCTCTATGCGTCGGACTGGCCCCATTGGGATTTCGATCTGCCGTCGCGGATCTGGGATCTGCCCTTCCTCGACGAGACCGCCAAGCGCAATATTCTGGGCTACAACTCGGCGCGCATTTTCAACCTGGATATTCCAGCGAAGTACCAGGCCAAAGCGGCGGAGTAGGGGGCGGCTGGACCGTCAGGCGTCAAAACCGTTCAAAAATTTGACGGTTTTGATCCTCGTTGAAGGAGCTTTGTCGCGGATGCGTTGTATCTTCGGCGCTCGCTTTGCCCTCGAAAGCCGCCGTAATTCGCGACAAGCGTTTATGACCGGAGTTGACCCAAAGCCGTCGTGGCGCGCTGCTGACCTCGAATTCCAGTAGATCGCCCGACCGCGACGAGATGAAGCGGCATGAACGGCTAGAAGTCGAGCAGGCAGAAGCGACCGCGAAAACATTCACTGCTATTCGAATGCCTCGTTGGCTTGAATTTTTCTTAGAACATCCACGAGTTCGTCCGGTAATTCTTCTAAACGAATAACTCGAGCTATCGATAGAACACTGAATGAAATGCCGTAATTCTCTTTACTCCATGAAGAAAGGTCTGAAAATATTTGTTTCCCAGAAACTACTGAGTATTTACCCTCCGGACTTTCCCATGCGTCCCGAATTCTTTTTCGTGCACGTCGGTTTGCCGCTGGCAATCCCTTGGATTTTCGCGCTAAGAGCTCTTCATCGGCTATCACATCCTGCGTCTCATCCTTTAGGTCCTCGCAAATTCGATCAATCCTTCGTTGAATTGTATTCAAAGAAGGAGATTTACCTTCACGCGCGCGATGTCTTATTAGCCGCTCTATAGCAGTAGGAATAACCAAATAATTCCCGATTTCTTTGCGGGACCAAATCTTAATATCGACGTGATGTTCTCGGCATCGACGCTCGATATTTTCTACCTCCTTCTGAGGTTTATAATCTCTATCGAGCAAGCAATACGCCCTTATGTTCGCTCCCCCTGCCTCTTTTAGCCCGATTGCCGCACCCACTGCGTGCGGCCAATTCGACCTTCCTTCAAGTTGAATACACGGGCTCGTCGCGAGCGGGTCTGATGTTGGAAATAGTAAAGAATGAAGTACATTGAGGTAGGTCATATCCTCACCCTCTACGAAGATACATTTTCTCGCCATCCACAGCCGAGTTAGTTGGATATTCTGTGAGCCTCCAATATCTTCGACAACTGACTGAACAACCGGCAAAGAAGTAGCGAAACTCGATTTACTTTTCTGCTTATCAAGAACAAGTATCGATTCGGGATCTGCCTCAGACATGATTTCAATGGAATGAGTAGATATAACCGATTGGACAAACCTATCTTCAATTATACGAACCAACTTGCGTTGCATGTCAGCGTGTAGATAAACATCAGGTTCATCCAAAATTACAGTTGCAGTCTTGGGCAAGCGCGAAAAGAACCACATAACCTGTAGCCAGGATTGAATTCAATGCCCCATCATTCCGATCTCTGCGACAAAATCGCCGTCTCGGATAAAAAGACGCAAAACATTTTTTTCGTTTTCGTCATTTTCCAGACCATTGATCTGGAGATGGGGCCAAGTAGATTCTGCTAATTCCACAAACTGAACGAAATGCGGGTCATGACCTTCGTAATCACCGTCTGCGTCGTCATCCGGTTCTATTTCAGTGCCGTCGTCGTAATAAAGAAGATCAGAGAACGAAAGTTGATTTCGAAAATTTAGCGACGCAAGGTTCGTGGATAAATTCGCTCGAACCGTGGAGTAATTAAGAACCTCTTCTCTCTCCAACAAACTTCCAACTGGGGGCATAACAAATATTTCCGGTATATCAATCGGATACAGCTGTGAACGCGAAAAAATTCGAATTCGTCCGTCTCTCAGCGTCACGAATATTTTCTCGTGTTCTGGGCTGATATACACGGAAACCATGAATTTATTGCCGAATTCTGCACTAATAGTTGAATACTCATGAGAGTATCGGTTGCCTGCGCTGCGCAAATCGATGTCCATACCTCTAAGAGATGGGACAACACCTTTGGTCCCAACCGGAAGATCGATCCAATCCGGCACATCAACAAATCTCAGGAACTTGGCCCTTTGACAAACAATAGAAATAATTCGCAGTGCCTGATTTACCGTTGATTTGCCGGCATTGTTCCTGCCAACAATGAAAGTTCGATCACGAAATTCAATCGAGTGCTTTTGAAAGCCACGAAAGTTTTCGAGAGTCAGTTTTCTAAGCATTTTACCCCCATAAGGCACGCTACTCTTAATACCTATTTCATGTAAAGATGCCTATTATTGCGAGAACTTGCCGCGAGACTGAGCCTACTTCGATAGTCGCGAATGGGTATCTTCCGGCGGACCACGGTTGGAAAGTCACGGAAATCGGGCTGTTACGCATAGCGAACTCGGCTCAGAATATCCATAAGGCATAAACGCCAGGATCTGATGTGACTTTGCCAATTTCGCTTAGTCGTTTTCCTCAACATCGCTCAGTCATAGCGAAGGCCGGTTTTGGCTATTTCCGGTCGTCAGCGCATACCATCAATTACGGCTGTTGTTACCCCAACTCAGGACACGCGACAATTTCACGTCCGGAATCGAGTGTAATCCTACCGTAAATTGAAGGGGTCACGACGGCGGGTTTTGACCCTGAACGGACATTGTGGGTGCTGGTAGGCACCCTGTCATACCCGCCACACACTCTGGCAAAGAATGCTTGGGGGTTTACGATTCCGCCGCTTGTGTAACCGGCTGTCCCCCGTCGTGGAAATGCGGCATTACCTCCTCGCCGAATTGTTGCAGCGCCTCGAATGAGCCGGACAAATCATGCAGCAGGATGTTGCGAACACCTACTTCATACAGGCGACCGACACGCTCGATCATTTCCTCGGAGTTGCCGATGACCGCCCCGGCTTCCGATGTCTCGGTCGGATCGCCCCTGTTCTTGTGGCGGTCGGCCGGCACGAAGCTCTTGGCCTGGAACCGCGGATCGATCGCCAGCACCTGCACCTCGGTCAGGAACTTGCCTCGCAGGACATGCGCTTCGGCACGTTCCGCATCATTATTGGCGACCATCAGCCCGCGGGATACCGCAACGCGTTGCGGATCGAACTCCTCTCCCATTTTATCGAGCTCGTCGCGGTAGAATTCCAGGCTCTGTCCGATCGTCTCGAAGGAGGGAACCTGTGCGAGCAGCAAATTGTATCCGCTGCGCGCGGCGCCCCGGATCGACTTCTCGCTGGCGGCGCCAACCCACATCGGCGGATGGGGTTTCTGCACCACCGGCGGCTCGACGATTATCTCGTTGAATTCCCAGCGAGCCGATTGATAAGTCCACCGCTCGGTTTCGGTGAAAGCGCGCCGCATTAAACTGATCGATTCCTCGAATATGTCCTGGGCGTCGGCCATATCCAGACCGAAACCGTGAAACTCGTTGGCCCGGTATCCGCGGCCAATGCCGAAATCGTACCGCCCCTTGGACAATTGATCGATCGTCGCGACCTGTTCAGCGAGCAGGATCGGGTGGTGCCATGGCACCACGACGACGGCACTTCCAAGTCGGATTGTGGATGTTATTCCAGCAAGGTAGGAGACATAGTTGAGAGTCGCTGAAAGCTGCGAAAAACCGGTGAAGTGATGCTCGACCAGCCAGGCGCTCGAAAAGCCGAGGCGTTCGGCATACTGAATATATTCGCCATACTCGTGGTAGCCGAGGGCGGCTTCAGTAACAACATCGCCGGGCACCGCTTGAGCCCCACCGAACAGGCCGAATTTCATCATTTCCGCTCCTAACTGACAGCGCTGTATGCGTTTGCCGCAGCAACACAAGTACAGCAGGTATTTTTATCTATTTTTGATGTCTGAGATCATCTTTTCTAATGGTATGCCGAACCGGATCGATCCGTTCGGCAGAGTTTTCGGATCGGGCGTTTGAACTTTGGTCAGATGCAATATTCCACAGCGGTTTACGATTCAGCAAATCCTCTCCGCGCGAAAGTTGCATAGACAGTGGCCGGCAACGAATATTATGGGATTAACCATCACATGGCATTTGAACAGCGAGGGGTGCAAACATGAAAAGTGTTCCGATGCTCGCCGAACTCGAACACCGACTATCAAACGGGAAGAATTACGCATGATCGCCTATTCTCGCAGAGGCGATATCTTGCACGTCTAATCGATCAACAAATGACGTATATGAGCATTCGCTTAACGGCAGTTCTTGGCTGAGGGTGTTGAACGGCTCGGATTTAGGCGAGTTGTTTAACACCCTCGGCTAATTACCGTCGTTAGTCGAGGGTGCCAGACGCGTCCACTTTTCCCTCGAAAGCCGACGTGGGAAGACATGTGATTACGGCTGCCCGGCTCGCCTGTTAGTCGGGGGCAACAACCGTCCTAGTCGAAAAATGCAAACACCCTGGTCTCAATGCTTTCGCGCGGCGCGGCGTCGGCGGGGGCCGTTGGGTTGGAGAACGCGGAGTGCCCTGACGGACCGCCATGGTTTTTCTCATCGGACTCGTAAGTCTTCAGCAGCATCGCCTCGTCGCGGCGCATATCCGAGAAATAGTACCAGCGGTTTTCGTCGCTATAGGTCATGGCCTGGGTATGACCGACCCGGTCTTTGGTGCGCCGTTCCGCCGTAATCAGTTGCCCCGGCGAGATGGTTTGCGCATCGCACACAGCCAGCGGCGTGGTCTGCACCGGTCCGGCGATCGAGCGCCAAATATTGATGATGTTGAAGCGCCGGGTCAGCAGAT
>JBLHKG010000077.1:0-7457 GCA_047619835.1 Alphaproteobacteria bacterium | reverse complement strand
CAGGCATAGCGGTCCGGGCGCGAAAACGTGACATTAAATCTCACATGCGGAATGCCATAAGCGTCCGTTCCGACCGATGTGATTTCCGCAATTTCGAGGAGATTGTTATCATGAAGGCGACGAAACATGTTGCCGGGACGCACATATTCCAGTGCCTTACCCCGCCTGAAAAACATGCTGGCCAGCGACCTGTCGCTTTCCCGGTCCAGCCAACCCACGGCAACAACCTTGCTCATCGCATTTTACTGCATAATTAACCTGAATTTATAACCTGAAATTATACGAAAATAGTTAATATCCAGTAAAAGTAACTCTATCAAGTCTTTGTCTTAAATGAGTTTTTTAGATCTATCCCCAGAGACGCCAGCTGATTCCCAGGGGTTCCCTTTCCTGCTATGCACTCCCCTCGCCCCATCAGTCAGTTTCATGACATTTTTCAATACATCAGGGAGTGCATCCGGCAAATCGCCAGCGATCAGGCCGGGACCGAAGGCTTCGGCGGCCGCGCCATGCAGCCAAGCCGCCGCACAAGCCGCATCAAAAGGATCGGCGCCCTGCGCCATCAGGCCAACGATGAAACCGGCGAGGACATCACCAGCGCCGGCGGTAGCGAGTTCGGGCGGCGCATTGTCATTCACGACTACCCGTCCGTCGGGCGCCGCAATGACCGTATCTGCCCCTTTCAACAAAATCACGGCGCCGCTCATCTGTGCAGCAGCCCGACAGCGGGAAATTTTATCTCCCTGAACGTCGAAAAGACGGCCAAATTCACCTTCGTGCGGCGTCAGAACGACGGGATTGGCGGCAATTGCCTTAAACAAACGCATCGGCGAATCTTCAAAAACGGTCAGGGCGTCTGCATCAAGGACAGTTGCCTTCCCTCTCGCAAGCGCAGCCAGCGCCATCTCCTGCGTGGTTTGGCTTATCCCACACCCCGGCCCCACCAAAACGGCATTCCTGCGATGGTCATCAAGCAGCCCGGCGAAATCATCCGCATTGCTCACCGGTGTCACCAGAAAACCCGGCCAGTCGCTGGCGTAGACAGCTATCGCCTGTAAAGGTGCGGCAATTGTCACCATTCCGGCACCAATCCGGGCAGCGCCACGTGCTGCCAGCCGACCCGCCCCGGTCATCACGGCGCCGCCGGCTATAACCGCATGACCGCGCGTATATTTATGGTCTCCCGTCACCGGGGATGGATAACGCCCTTGCCAAAGGAGAGGTCCATTGGCACGCCCGATGGGTTCGAATTCATGGACAACATTTTCGGGAATTCCGATATCGGCGACCACGATTTCGCCGCACATCCCCCGCCCGGGAAGCAAAACATGACCTGGCTTACGGCGGCAGAATGTCACCGTAAGCTGGCAGCAGATGGCGGCGCCCCTGATCGCACCGCTGTCGCCATCCACGCCGCTGGGGACATCGACGCCCACACAGGGAAGCGCCTGCTCATTTACATAATCGACAGCTGCCTTCGCTGCACCCGCCAGATCTCGCGTCAGCCCCGCCCCGAACAAGGCGTCCACCACAAGTTCGCAACCATCCAGCATTTTCACCAAAACATCGGGGGTCAGCGCGAGGACGCCTCCCGTCCAGCGGTCGGCGTTGAGCGCCGCGTCGCCTGAGAGCTTGTTCGGTTCACCGAGAAGGGCAACCGTAACTGGCCAGCCCTGGTCGGCAAGCAGTCGGGCAATTACGAATCCATCACCCCCGTTATTTCCAGGACCACAGAGAATGGCGATGGGGCGCGGCGACCATCGTTCGCCGATACAACGCACGACCGACCGACCGGCATTTTCCATCAGAGTCTCGCCAGCGATTCCCGCAGCTATCGCCGCAGCATCCACACGATACATCTGTTCGACGGATAGGAGTTCGAGCCTATCTGCCCCAAACTCCGGCGTCAGGGTTTCATTCGACATTCCGCCAGCATAGCGCCGGGTCAGGACAGACGAAACGGATTCGGAAGCTCCCACAATATTTTCACAAAAAATCATCATTTTCACAAAAAAATCATCGGCCGACAAATCATTGCCCGGCAGGTTCTGCCGCCGAGCGCCGTCGCGGCTACTATTTTTACCGTTCACACACGGCCACGCGCCGTAAATCCCTGATTTTCCGTCGGTTGAGACTTGGCACGAATATTGCATCTGCCAAGCCGAAACCATTACCAGATCAGGAGGACCTCATGAGCACAGCAACCGCAGAAGTTCTGACCCAGACCGCTCCGCTCGCCGGCGCGCTCGATTTTTCAAAACAAGAAGACGAAGCCCTCACCAAACAACTCATCGAAGACGCGCGGATCGGCGCCCAGAAACTCTTGAGGATGCCCCCCGCCGAACTACGCGAGCTGATTGCAAGCCGCGTTAAAATGCTGGAAACAGAATTGAGCGAGCGTGGAGAACGGCGCACCGCCCTCGAAGAGGCAATGAACGCTCAGCGTGTTCTTGACGCCCGCCGTCAGCTGGCCCGCCGTATTCGACGCAGGGTCAATATAGGAACCTCCCTCGCCGCCGCGATGTTCACCGGGCTCATCTTCGCGAGCATGTTCGCAATGTGAACAAGGGACGTCACCGGGCAGAATAAAGCCCGTCAGAATCAGGCAACCCTAGCGGCAGCCGAATTACTGGCCCTTGCTCCCAGGAGACCGGCAACTTCATCGAGCTTCATGACGTCCGCATATTTATGGTGCATGTCGAACAGATTGACCTTGTGGATCAGTTCGCTGCGGTCGAACACACACTCCTCGACGACCGAGACATGCAGGCCAAACATATGCGCCTCCAGCACGCTGGCGCGGACACAGCCTGATGTGCTCTCACCACAAACGATCAAGCTGTCTATGCGACGCTGATTGAGATGTGCAATCAGCGGCGTGCCAAAAAAAGCGCTGGGCCGTTCCTTGCGAAAGACCGTGTCTTCTGGCTGTGGCGCAAAGGCGTCGTGGATTTCACAATCATGTTCGGTGATCGGCATCGGACCGCGTCGGGTTGATTTCACCCGATGCGGCGAATACTGAGCCGTCACATAGAAAACCGGGATGCCGGCGGCGCGCGCAGCAGTGAACAGCCGTTTGGTCGGTTCGAGCGCATCATGCGCGTATTTGCCACAGGAGTTGGGAAAATCCGCATCAAGCTCATGCGGCAATTTCGGGCCGCCCTTGTACACCAGATTATACAGATCGATCGCAAGCAGAGCTGGTGTCTCACCGATACAGGTCTCTCGCGCGTATGGTGAATATGTCTGTAAATCATCGGCGCTGAAAACATCTTTCCAGCAATGATCCTCAAAAACTTCTGGTTCGGCCATGGTTTTCTCCTCTAGCAACTCGTGGAACTGGCCATAGTTTCGGAGAATTCATGTCGGCGCGCAAGATGGGTCGACGACGTCAGGCGATCAGCCGATCAGGCGACAAGCCTCATCGGCGGAAAACGTAACGTTACACGAGTGCCCTTTCCCAGATTGCTCTTGAGGTCAAGCTTGCCGCCATGGCGTTCGACCAGTGACTTGGCCAGCGGCAATCCAAGCCCAGTCCCTGTATCGCACTGGTGAGCGGTACTGTGTGAGCTTACCTGTCCAAAGGGTGTCAGCGCAGTCTCGAGGTCCTCAGGCCTCATGCCGATGCCCGTATCGACAACAGAAATCCTTAAACCGGTCTTTTTATCGGCGACAGCCGAAATGCTCACGCGCCCGCCTGTAGGTGTAAATTTCGAGGCATTGGACAGCAGGTTGAACAGGACCTGACGTATCCGTCTTTCATCCCCGCACAGTGCGGGCAGCTTCTCTGCCACCCGAACCGCGAGCCGGATTTCCCCCGCCTGTGCGCGCCTCTTGAGGACGGAAAGACTGCTCTTTATCACCCGGGCGATATCGACCTCGCCCGACACCAGTTCCATCGCGTCAGCTTCCAGCTTGGAAAGATCGAGGATGTCATCGATCAGGCTCTGAAGGTGTCGTCCGCTGCTGAGGATATCGTCAGCATATTCACGGTAGCGGTCGGAACCGAGCGGACCGAACATCTCCTGTTTCATGACATCGGAAAAGCCGATAATGGCATTGAGCGGGGAGCGAATTTCATGACTCATATTGGCAAGAAACGCGCTCTTGGTCTGGTCTGCAAATTCCGCAGCTTCCTTGGCCGTCCGGAGTTCGGTCCGAGCGGCAATCCGCGCGGAATTATCCCTCATGACGGACAGCACCGCCGGTAACCCGTTCCAGGTCATGGCGATCCCGGCAACCTCTAGCTCGATAATTTCACCCGATAGATTGAGACGTCGTTGCTCCTCTCGGGGCAGGTTCCCCGACCGGTGGACCCTGCTATACCGTTTTGCGATATGCGCCCTGTCATCATCCAATATGAAATCGATAGCTTCCCGGCCCACCAGGTCTTCCGGTCGGGTGCCACCAAAAAGACCAATCGCCGCTTCGTTCGCGTAAACGATGACGCCTTTACAGATGATCCAAACCCCGTCGGGCAGAAACTGCATCAGCCGGCGATATCGATTGTCGCTCTCCACGGGATTCGAACGCGCTGCGAGTTCGGCATTCAGCCGACGCAGGTTCTTCAGCTCATCAAGGAGCTCCGATTTAGTCTTTTTAAAATCCGACGAAGACATAATGCCATTTCTGGTGAAACAGTCACCGTTAACCATCGTTAACCATCGTTAAAATGAGGGCAAATTGGTTAACAATCCATTAAGAAATAAAGGCAAAAAAATGGCGATTGAATCACCGTCTAGATTCAGTGATCGGGCCGCTCTCGATGGTGGGGCTTAATAATGGAAACATAATTCCAACAAGTTCATCAAAAATGTTTTCTGATATTTTCTGTATCGTTAAAATGTTCCGATTCGGTTCCTGAGTAATTTTCACAGGCGTGCAGTTATTTCATGTACCCACTGCGCTAGAATGTGCTGTAGTCAATGTTTGCCTGGTCGAGTGTTGTTCCAGCCGCTGGCAGCGGATATTTGAGCCCGGTTGCACAGTTGAAAAGTACGCAGCGGTCTGACCGGTCGATCATTCCGTCGTTGAGCGCCGTCCTGAATGCGGCGTAGGTCGCCGCGCCTTCCGGACACAGAAGCAGGCCATCATCCCGTGCCATATCCGCGACCGCCTCGGCGATTGCTTCGTCGCTCACCGCGATGGCAAATCCATCTGACTTCCGTACGGCGTCGAGAATTATGAAATCACCAACTGCAATCGGCACGCGTATCCCCGCCGCATAGGTAGTTGCATTCTCCCACAAGGGGGCATGATCGGCACCGTCCTGCCAGGCCTTCACAATTGGCGCACAGCCGTCAGCCTGTACCGCGACCATCCGTGGCCGCTTCGCGCCGATAAAGCCAATCGCTTCCAGCTCGGCAAAGGCCTTCCACATCCCGATCAGCCCGGTGCCGCCGCCGGTCGGGTAAAAAATCACATCAGGGACGTCCCAGCCAAGCTGTTCGGCGAGTTCAATCCCCATGGTTTTCTTGCCCTCGATCCGGTAGGGCTCCTTGAGCGTCGAGCAATCAAACCAGCCCATAGCCTCCTTTCCTTCAGCGACAATGCGCCCGCAATCATTGATCAGGCCGTTGACAAGAAAGGTATGGGCGCCCTGCAGCGCGATCTCGCGAATATTTATCTCAGGCGTGTCATCCGGGCAAAAGACATAGCTTTCGATCCCGGCCCGCGAACAATAAGCCGCCATTGCCGAGCCGGCATTGCCATTGGTCGGCATCGCCATGCGTGTGACGCCGAGTTCCTTGGCCATCGACACGCCGAGCGCGAGCCCTCGGGCCTTAAAGGAGCCGGTCGGCAGCCTGCCCTCCTCCTTCACAATCAATTCCCCGCAACCGAGCTTAATTTCAGTGTTAAGAGCCCTCACCAGCGGCGTCATGACCTCCCCCAGACGGAGGACATTCTCTTCCTTTCTGACCGGCAGCAGCTCGCGATAGCGCCAGAAACCGCCCTCCGCCCGAGCCGCCAGCTTCTCCTTGGTCAGGGTTCCGGCTACCCCGTCGAGGTCGTAGCGCACCAGCAACGGTTTGCCGGTCTCCGACAGATTATGGAGGGTATCAGCTTCATAGCGCTTGCCGGTCTGGCTGCATTCGAGATGGGTCGTAAAGGTCGGCAATTCGGTCATGGTTGTCGTCCACTTAACTTTGTTCAATGGTGGAGGATACGGCTCAGAAACTGTCGGGTGCGCTCGGATTTGGGCGCGGTAAAAAACTGGTCGGGCGGGGCTTCTTCAACGATTTGGCCTGCATCCAGCAGGATTACACGATCGGCCATTGCCCGCGCGAGCCCCATCTCATGGGTCACGCAGATCATGGTCTTGCCGTCGCCCGCCAGTTCAATGATTACATCAAGTACTTCCTTGATCATTTCCGGATCAAGCGCGGAGGTCGGCTCGTCGAACAACATGATCTCGGGTTCCATGCAAAGCGCCCGTGCAATGGCGACGCGCTGCTGCTGGCCGCCGGACAGCTGGGCTGGATATTTATCCACCTGTTCAGGGATATGCACCCGTTCGAGATAGTGACGGGCGCGTGCTTCGGCCTCGTCCGGCGCCACCCCTGCCGCCCGCACCGGCGCCAGGCAAAGGTTCTCCAGAATGGTCATATGGGGGAACAGGTTAAATTGCTGAAATACCATGCCGACGGTGCGTCGCACCCGTTCAAGGGTGGCCCGGTCCTCGTCAACGACGATTTCGTTGACGGTATCATTGACGGCGATGCGTCCGCTATCAATCATCTCGAGCCCGTTGATACAGCGTACCAGAGTCGACTTGCCAGACCCGGACGGCCCGCACAGGACGATGCGTTCGCCCCTCGCAACCTCAAGATCAATTCCATCCAGAACATGGAGCTGGCCAAACCATTTATGGACCTGCGAGAGAGTTACCGCCGGAGATTCGGTCATCGAACGCTTCCCACATTTCGTCGCTCCAGCCGGAGACTGGCGCGCGACATCGTGAAACACAGTACCCAGTATACCGCTGCGGCAAAGACATAGCCCTCAAGCGCCATGCCGAGCCATTCAGTGTCGGTCAACGCTGCCTGGATAATTCCCAGAAAATCGAACAACCCGATCACCAGAACCAGCGTCGTATCCTTGAACAGGGCAATCGCCGTATTGGCGATACCGGGAATAACATGGCGCAATGCCTGCGGCAGAATGACGTGAACCATTGTACGCCCGTAGCCGAGGCCCAGCGCAGCAGCCGCTTCATATTGTCCGCGCGGAATAGCCTGCAATCCGCCGCGAACGACTTCCGCCAGATAGGCCCCGGCAAACATTGTCACGCCAATCAGGGCCCGCAGCAGCTTGTCAAAATTGGCGCCATCGGGAAGAAAGAGGGGCAGCATGACGGATGCCATGAAAAGCACGGTGATGAGCGGTACCCCCCGCCAGAATTCGATAAAGACGATGCAGATCGCGCGGATTGCCGGCAGATCCGAGCGCCGCCCCAG